>JANXSH010001157.1 GCA_025356615.1 Planctomycetia bacterium
CCTCGTCGATGACGCCAGCACGGACACTAGCCCGGCGATCCTCGCCGAGTTCCAGGCCCGATACCCGGAGACGGTGCGCGTCTTGCGCAACGCCACGAACGCCGGGATCATCGCCACCTGCGATCGCCTCTACGCCTCCGCGCGCGGGAAACTCGTGTTCGTCAACAGCAGTGACGGGCAATGGAAGTGCGCTGAGGTTTTGCCCATGCTAGCCCTGGCGGATCGCCATGACCTCGTAGTTGGGCGACGAACGCACAAGCGATACGGCACCTGGCGGCGAATCGTCAGCGCGACGTTCAACGTGCTGCCCCGGCTGTTGTTCGGCGTCGATACCCACGACGCGGGCAGCATCAAACTGTTCCGCCGCGAGATCCTCGACATCCCGCTTCTCAGCCGGAGTCCCTTCCGCGAGGCCGAACGCATCATCCGCGCCCAGCGACTCGGCTACCGCATCGGCTCCGTGGACGTGGAACACCTCGACCGCCGAGGCGGGCAGGCATCGGGGGCGCGATGGCGGCTGATCGCCCAATCCCTGGCCGACCTCTCGCGCTTGTGGTGGGACACCGTCGCCCGTAAGTCTCCTCATCAGACTACGGTGATCCCCAGGAGTCCCCTCCCGTGAGCCGCATCCACCCCACCGCCCTGATCCACCCGAGCGTCGAGCTGGGACGCAACGTCCACGTCGGGGCGTACTCGGTCATCCATGAAAACGTCACGATCGGCGACGACACCTACATCGCCTCGCACGTCTCCATCGGCGAGGAGGCGGAACACTCGAGCGACAAATACGAGCTACACCCGCGCGGCGTCTGCCCGCCGATCCGCATCGGGGCGAACGTCGTCGTCCGCGAGTTCACGACGGTGAACCGGCCCATCAAAGACCTGACCCTGATCGAGGACAACGTCTATGTGATGGCGCGCGTCCACGTCGCGCACGATTGCAGAGTGGAGCATGGGGCCGTGTTGTCGAACAACGCCATCCTGGCGGGCTGGACGCGCGTGATGCGCGGTGCCACCGTCGGGATCTGCGTGGCGACGCACCAATTCACGACCGTGGGGCAGTTCGCGATGATCGCCGCCAACGCCACCGTGGTGAAGGATGTGCCGCCCCTCGCGAAGTTCATCCCCGGCAAGGAACTCGGCATGAATGTCCACGCCGTCCACAAGTGGAACCTGCCCCTGCTCTCGGAGACCCTCTCGGGTGCCCGTGAGGAGCCGTTCTACCGACAGCTGCTCGACGAATGGGAAGCGGCGAGGGACAAGCGCCGGCCTGTGTACAGTGAGGCGGCAAAAACCTGAGAGTGCCCAGCGATTCCAAAGGAGAGCGAGATATGAAACTTCGAGGACAGACGGCGATCGTCACCGGAGCGTCCCGAGGGATCGGTCGGGCGATCGCGCTCGAGTTGGCCTCCCACGGGGCCAACGTGGTCGTCAACTATCGATCGAACCGAGAGCAGGCCGAGGCGGTCGTCCGTCAGATATTGGACGAGGGAGGGCTTGCCTACGCCCAGGCCGCCGACGTGAGCAAGCGCGAAGAAGTTCGCGCCATGGTCGCGGAGGTCCAGGCGAACTGGCCCGGTAGCCTGGCGATCGTGGTGAACAATGCGGGCATCGCCGCCGACCGGACGTTCCGCAAGATGGACCCGGACCAGTGGCGGAACGTTATCGATGTCAACCTGAACGGGGCCTACAACGTCATCGCGGAGGCGCTCCCCCTCCTGACGGCCCGCACGGGAGGTTGCATCGTCAACGTCAGTTCGGTCATCGCCCAGACGGGAGGATTCGGGCAGGCGAATTACGCCGCGTCCAAGGCAGCCCTCTTGGGCCTGACCAAATCGCTCGCCCTGGAGCTGGCCCGCGACAAGATCACCGTGAACGCCGTCTGCCCCGGCTTCATCGACACCGACATGGTTCGCGGCATGCCCCCCGAAGTGCTGGAAAAGGTCGTGAGCAAGGTGCCCATGAAGCGTCTCGGCCAGCCGGAAGAGGTCGCTCGCCTGGTCCGCTTCCTCGTCACCGAGGGCGGGTACATCACGGGCCAGCAGTTCAACATCAACGGCGGCCTCTACGTCTAGACGATCGATTTCCCCCTTCAGAGACGTGCAGCATGAATGAAGTTTCGATCGCTTCCGATCTGTCGAAAAACCCAGTGGGCGTCGCCGTCGTCGGCTGCGGGTACTGGGGGCCGAACCTCATCCGCAACTTCAGCGCGGGCCCCGCGAGTCGGGTCGTGGCCCTGTGCGACCAGAACGAGGCCACCCTGAATCGTGTCGGCGCTCTGGCCCCCACGGCACGCAAGACACGCGATTTCCTGACGCTCCTCACCGACCCCGCTGTCGAGGCGGTCGCCATCGCCACGCCGGTGGGCACGCACGCCGCGCTCGCCACGGCCGCCCTCGAGGCGGGCAAGCACGTCCTGGTCGAGAAGCCGCTGGCCACCTCCGAACGCGAGGCGGCGAAACTCGTGCGCCTGGCCGAACACGTCGGCCGGACGCTGATGGTGGACCACACGTTCCTCTACAGCGCCCCCATTCGCAAGATCAAGGAACTGATCGACGCGGGCGAGCTGGGCGAAATCTTCTACCTCGATAGCGTCCGCATCAACCTCGGCCTGTTCCAGAACGACGTGAACGTCCTCTGGGATCTGGCCCCGCACGACCTGTCCATCGTCGATTACTTGCTGGGCCGATCGCCGATCGCCCTGACGGCTACGGGTGCGTGTCACACGCGCGGCGGGCTGGAGGATATGGCCTACCTGCACCTCGACTTCGGCGAAGGCCTATTGGCGTCCTTCCACGTCAATTGGCTCAGCCCGGTGAAGGTGCGTCACCTGATCGTCGCGGGCAGCAAGAAGAGTCTCGTCTACAACGACCTCAACCCTTGGGAGCCGGTCAAGGTCTACGACCGGGGCATCACGATCGACGAGACCACCGAGGCGCGCCGCGGGGTGCTGATCGGCTACCGCACCGGCGACATCTGGTCTCCCCACATGGAGCCGGAAGAGCCGTTGCGAAACGTGGTCCGCCACTTCGCCGAGTGCGTCCGCACAGGACGCCGACCTCTGAGCGACGGCGAGGCGGGCCTACGGGTCGTTCGCATCCTCGACGCCGCCCAGCGGAGCATCGAGTCCGGGGGCGCGCGGATCACGCTGTGAGAGACGCCCGGTCCTTCAGGGCCGGGGAGAGGCATCCCCCTAATCCGAGGCTCGGCATCGTGGCAAACCCCTTGAAAAGCCGACGGTTCACCAACTTCGTCCGCTACCTGATGGACGACTGGATGCCGCCCGCACTCCGCGAGGTCCGCCTCCTGTCCAGGGTGTTGGCGACCGGCTTCCACGGCAGCCAATTCGACCTCGACTTCAAGCGCAAGGCGTTCTCCATGACGGAGGAGGAGTTCGCCCATGCCTACACGCGCGTCGGGAAAGGGCAGAAGGCCGCCTACCGCACGACGGACATGACCGAGGGGCAGATCCGCTGGATGGTGGAGCAGGCCGTCGGGCCGGATGTCCTCGAGGTCGGGTGCGGCTACGGGATTCTGGCGGAGCGCCTCGCCGGGCGTGGCGACCTGAAGGTGACGGCCACGGACCTGTCCGCCGACAACATCGAGGTGTTGCGCGGCGCCCCGCGCGCTCCCGGCCGGGAGATCGAATTGCGAGTGGCGAACGTGGAACGCTTGCCCTTCGCCGACAAGAGTTTCGACACCGTCCTCTGCGCCCACACCCTGGAGCATGTGCGCGACTTCGAGAAGGCCGTCGCCGAGCTGGTGCGCGTGACGCGCCGACGCTTGCTCGTCGTCGTTCCTTGCCAGCGCTACTACCACTACACGATCGATTACCACCTGCACTTCTTCCCGGAGCCGGAACAACTGATCCTGCGCGTGGGATTGCCGCACTACCACTGCGAACGAGTAGGGGGCGACCTGTGCTATCGAGCGGACCTCGCCTAGAACCATCCCCTCACGAGCAACGGGCCGTTGCGGGCCGGGCGGCGGAATGCGGGTTGTGGTTCTTGCTCCTCGGCATTCTCGCGGTCAACGTCCCTGCTTTCGTGTGCATGGGACTGGACCCCGATGTCCTCCAGTGGGATCTCAATACCCGCGCGGTGCTGCGGGGCGATGCGATCTACAGGGACACGGCCGAGAACAACTTGCCGGGCATGCTCGTGCCCCTCGCTTTGATACGGGGCGTGTTCGGCTGGCGCTCCGAAGTGCTACGGCTGGCGGACCTCCTCATCGTCCTCATCGCGACTTGGCAATTGACGCGATTGCTGCCCCTGGCGGCGACGGCGAGCCAACGCCTGATGCTGGCGATCGCGGTGTTGGTGTTCTACCTGTCCACGTCCGAGTGGTGCCACGGTCAGCGTGACGTGTGGATGCTACTTCCGGCGCTCGCCGCGTTGTCTCTGCGCCGACGCCAAATGTCGCGCCTGGTGATACAAGAATCGTCCTGGGTCCTCTTTGCGGCAGCATTCGCCGAGGGGCTGTTGTGGGCTGCGGCGTTCTGGATCAAGCCGTTCGTCGCGGTGCCGGCGCTCGCCTGCTGGCTCCTATCGGCGCGGCGGACCTGGAGAACGGCCCTCGACGGGGTCGGCGTCCTGAGCGGCGGACTGGCGGCCGGGGCGGCAGGGGTCGCCTGGCTCATGGCTACGGGCGCGTGGCCCGCCTTCGCCGAAGTGATGTTCGTCTGGAATCGCGAATACGTCGCCCACGACACGACGGAGGGGGAGTATTGGCTCTGCTTCGCCGGGATGGCCTATCGGTTCTTCCCCTGGATCCTGGTCCACCTCGTCGCCGTGCCTGTCGCCCTCCGCCAGGTCTGGCGTCTGCGGGCAGACCCTGCCTCCGCGCTGTTCGCGGGGTTCTACCTCGGCTGGCTGGTCCAGAGCGTGTGCCTGCAACACCTCTTCGACTACGTCCACACGCCCCCGGTCCTGCTGGGGCTGACGGTCGTGGCGTCCTGGTGCGTGGCCTCCGGCCCCGTTACCCGGCGAACGGTCCTGGTCGTCCTCATGGTATGCGTCCTGGTGCGATTTCCTACCTCGTGCATCGATCGCCTGGCCGTGTGGGGCGATTGCGTGCGGGACGGTAGTACCCCCGCGATGCGTGACCGGTTGACCTCGTTAGCCAAGGGGAACTGGGCCGACCTGGACCGCGTGAAGACCTTCCTTCGCGATCAGCACGTCGAGGACGGCGAGCTGGGTTGCATGGACATGGCAACCATCTCCCTCTACGACGACCTAGGCGTGAGGCCGGCGACGCGATTCCACTTCGTGAAGAACTGGGTGGTGGCGTTGCCGCGCCAACGCCGGGCCGTCTACGCGGAACTGGCCACCACCCGCCAGCGGTTCATGGTGTACGACACGGAGAGGGGCGAGCCGATCTCGAGCGCGTGGTCGGAGCGTATCGTCTTCCGCGCGGGCCGCTACGTCGTGTTTCGACTCTCCGGGCCGGAGACGCCGCGATGGATCGAGGCTCACCTCGAGAAGGATTCGTGACCTTTGTCATCGATCGGGGAGATCCGGCTTCTCTGCCCCCGGTTCCCCCTCCGCGCTCCCCGGCTTCTTGCAATGACAGAGATCCTGTAGCCAGGGCGGCAAATTGCAGGTGGCCTTCGACCGGCGATTCTGACCGACGTGGATGTGGTCCCCCGGCTCGACCCGAATGTTCGATTGCAGGTCTTTCTTGTTCAGGATCGCGTTGAGATCGACGTGAAAGACTTCGGGGGGCAATCCGTCGGCGACGTGAGGCCGGACGACTCGCACGTCGGCCAGGGCGGCCCCCTGAGTCCCCCCGCCGATCCTCTGGAGCAGGTCGATGATCGTTTCCGGCCCCCGGTACGTCAGTACCTGATGCTTGGAGGCGATCTCCCCGAAGAGGTAGAGTTGTTGGCTGTTGTATTCCTGCACCGAGACGCGAACGTCGGCGACCTGTGTGCCGACTTCCCGCGCGACCAGCGTCGCGATGCGTTCCGTCGATCGGCCTTCGGCATCGACCTGGTGATCGGCCAGGGTGATCCGGCCATCGAGACCAACCTTGCAGATGGCGGACTTCGCGGGTTGCCCGGTAATCTCGACGCGCAGCACGTCCGGGCTGCGGACGCGGTAGTGCGCCTCGAGGTCACGGGCGTGGGCCGCCGGCTGTCGGTCGGCGATCAACGCCTTGCCCAGTCGCCCCCCTTCCCCGGCACACCCGGAAAGGAGGACGCACCCGAAGGCGAGGAGGGTGCCTGCCTTGCCCAGATTCCGGGGTCGCCCGGAGTGCATCGTTTCTTCGTCTCCCTGTGCGATCGGCCCGCACGACCGATAGGATCGTCATCTCCTTCATCGTCCTCGAACTCCGCCAGACTTGAGGGGGCGTCAACGGAATCGGGCACGTTTATCGGGAGGAACGATCGGAGCGAGGGCACCACCAGCTTGCGTCAGCCTTCGATCGACATCCCCCCCGCGTGGGCCTCGCTCCGCTCGACCCACCCTACGAGATCCGGTCGAGGACTATCCTCCTGGGGGTTGACCCCGCGCGCGCGGGGCGTATCATGCCGAGTACACAAGGGTATTCGCCCGCATTCGCAACAGGGAGACATCATGACGACGGCGACGATGAAGCGCGCGACGGCACCGGCCGTCCGCGAGACCCGGCTGTTCATCAACAACGAGTTCGTCGAGGCGACCGGCGGCGGCACGTTCGAGACGTTCAACCCCTCGACCGGCGACGTGCTGGCCAAGGTGTCGGCGGCGACGGCGGCCGACGTGGACCGCGCCGTCAAGGCCGCCCGCGCCGCCCTCGAGAAGGGGCCGTGGGCCAAGATGGACGCCGCCGACCGCGGCAAGTTGATGTTCAAACTGGCCGACCTGATCGAGAAGAACGCCGAGGAACTCGCCCAGCTCGAGTCGATCAACTGCGGCAAGACGATCCGCGACTCGCGCGGCGACATGGGCGGCGCGGTCAACACGCTCCGCTACTACGCCGGCTGGGCCGACAAGATCGAGGGCAAGACGGTGCCCGTGCGCGGCAACTTCCTGTCGTACACGCTGCGCCAGCCGATCGGCGTCGTCGGGCAGATCATCCCGTGGAACTTCCCGCTCCTCATGCTCGCGTGGAAGTGGGGCCCGGCCCTGGCGTGCGGCAACACGATCGTCATGAAGCCCGCCGAGCAGACCCCGCTGACCGCCCTGCGCGTCGCGGCCCTGGCGCAGGAGGCCGGCTTCCCCGCCGGCGTCATCAACATCGTCAACGGCATGGGCGAGACGACCGGCCACGCGATGGTCATCCACCCCGACATCGACAAGATCGCCTTCACCGGCCACGTCGATACGGCCAAGCTGATCCAGCGCAACGCCGCCGAGACGCTCAAGCGCTGCACCTACGAGCTGGGCGGCAAGAGTCCGAACGTCGTCTTCTCCGACTGCAACATGGAGGACGCCGTCAACGGCGCGTTCCACGCCATCTACTTCCACACCGGCCAGTGCTGCACGGCGGGAAGCCGACTCTTCGTCCAGAAGAAGATCCACCAGGAGTTCGTCGAGCGCCTCGCCGAGAAGGCCAAGGAGCGCAAGCTCGGCGACCCGCTCGACGAGGCCACCGAGCAAGGCCCGCAGGTGTCGCAGGAGCAGATGGACAAGATCCTCGGCTACTGCGAACTCGGCCAGAAGCAGGGCGCGACCC
>JANXSH010001178.1 GCA_025356615.1 Planctomycetia bacterium
GCCGGATATCGCCGGGCGGGACAACCTTCTCCAGAAGGAGGAGGCGGTCGAGGACTCGGCCCGCCTGGCCAGTCGGCAGGGTACTCTCCCGGTATCCCCGCTTGGCTTTCCGCTTCACCTTCCGCTTCGATCGATTACTCATCGTGGCCTCCCTGGTGGTTGTGTCCTGAGCAAACCCAACTTACCAGGGGGCCACGACTTCCGTCTACACGCAACGGTATTGAGCCTAAACGGTCCTCGTGGCATCTTATCGCGTAAACACCGCCCCCGCCCCCTCGACTCGTTTCCCGATCTGACCCGCGAGGTGCATTCCCTCGAGCAAGAATTCCGCCGCGCTGCCGACGATCGCCGCGTCCTCCCCGGCCAGCTCGCGCGCCCGTCGATCCAGCGCGGGGCAGGCCGTGAGCTGTCGCGCGATCGCCGCATGAGACACTTCGTCGCCGACCTGGATCGTCCCCCCGGCGGCGAACCATTCGCGGGCCGATCGTGTCGTTTCCGCGTTCGCGTGCTCGGCGTAGACGGCCCCAGTCGCCTCGCGCAGGAGGTCGGCCAGGAGCCGATCCTCGGCCCCTTCTTCGTCCAAGGAATGCACCTCGAGCTTGCCCCGCGCGCCGGCGAGGAGGGCGGGCAGGTCGCTCATCCTCGGGACGATGGTCGATTCGTCGTGGCGCATCGCCCGGCGCTCGGCGGCGGCGACGAGCAACTCCAGCGACGCGATGCCGAGTCGGGCGCTGACGCCGGACTGGTGGTTGACCTGCGGGCTGGACCGCGCCCGGCGGGCGACTTCTTCGACGATGGCTTGCATGAACAGAGGGACGACGACGCGGCAGTCTTCGCGGTCGAGCCGGGCGGAGGCCCGGTTGATCGCCATGCCGTGTTCCCGTGTCCGGGGGTCGTGTGTGCGGATCACGCTGCCGATGCGGTCCTTGAGGGGCGTGACGATCCGCCCCCGGCTCGTATAGTCTTCCGGGTTGGCGCTGAAAACCAGGCAGACATCGAGCGCGAATCGTACCGAGTGGCCGCGAATCTGCACGTCGCGTTCTTGCAGGAGGTTGAAGAGGCCGACCTGGATCTTGGGACTCAGGTCGGGCAATTCGTTGATGCAGACCAGGCCGCGATTCGCGCGCGGGATCATGCCGAACGAGAGCGCCCCTTCGGACGAAAGCGATTGCCCCTGGACATGCTTCATCAGATCGATATCTCCGAACAAGTCGGCCATGCTCACGTCGGGCGTGGCGAGCTTCTCGGAGTAGCGATCATCGCGGTCGATCCACTCGACCGGGGCCTCGTCGCCGAGGTCGGCGATCAGTCGCCTGCCCGCGGCGCTGGTCGGCGAGAGGGGGTCGTCGCGGAGATCACACCCCTTGAGTGCGGGGATGGCTTCGTCGAGCAGATCGACGAGTCGGCGGAGGAGTTGGGTCTTGCCCTGGCCTCGCGTGCCGAGCAAGAGGAGGTCGTGGCGGGCGAGAATGGCGTGAACCACTTGGGGCAACACGGTGTCGTCGTAACCGATCAGGCCGGGCAGGATCGCCTCCCCCCGGCGGAGTTTCCGAAGGAGGTTTCGGCGGATCTCTTCCTTGACGGGAACGGGGCGATAGCCCGTCTCACGGAGCGCGCCGACGGTTTGGGGACGAGGCATCGAGGCATCTCCGAGGACGGGGGAAAAATGAGGGAGAATTCGTGTTGGCGGGTGAAGAAAATTTCCGAAGATTCTGCCTGCCTTGACGGCGCGGAGCAAGATCGCTACGAAGTAAATACCTTGGACCCGCCGAGGCCCTCCGTGACGCACAGGGGTGAGCCGGGGAGGGTATCCGAAGTTGTTATATGACATGAGTTTCCGTGTGAGGCGATTGTTCGGTTCGTAGCTAGGGAATCGCCTTGCGTTGGAGGATACTCGCGGTCGAGGCAAGAGATTGCTTCGAACCACTCCGACAGGAGGAGAGAGCGAAGGAAACGTTCTCTCGGACCGACAGTTTCTAATGAGGACATTACGATGGTTGGTGGCACACTGGTTCCGACGTGGCTCGATCCCGAAACTCCATTCTGGGATCTCGAGGGGGCGTTCGACCCCCTGAAAGTGATCGTCGCTCGTGACGACGAGGACGAAGAAGAAGAGGACGACGACCTCGACGACGACGACGACGACGACGATCTCGACGACGACCTCGACGACGATTTCGACGACGACGACGATTTCGACGACGACGACGATTTCGACGACGACGACGACGATGAGGACGATGACGACGAAGATGAGTGATCGGCGAGGTTACGGAATGGATCGGTCGGACGAAGCTCGAGGGCTTGTCTGGCCGATCCGGCCTTTCCGGTCGCCTCGCCTCTCCGGGTCACGGGTTCGCTTTGCACTTCTTCCGAATTCGGTTATACTCGATGGTGGGTGGAACGATTGAGCCGCCCGTCCGGGTGGTCTCCGATGGCGTTCCGCTCCCTTCACGCAAGGGGAAGCCGATGGCGCAGCCTGGCAAGCAATTCGACAACGACCCCGGATCGCCTCCTCCGAGCAAATCGCCGTCTCGGCAGCCCGATCAGAAGCAACTCGATTTCGAGTTGGAGTTCTTCGCGAGCATCCTCGAGGGCACTCCCGACTACGTCGATGTGCTGCGCATCCTCGGCAGCCTCCTCTCTCTGAAGGGAAGGTTCGTCGAGGGGCTGAAGCTCGACAAACGCCTCATTCGTCTTCGCCCCGAGGACGCCCTGGCGCACTACAACCTCGCGTGCAGCTACTCCCTGCTCGATCGCCCCGAACACTCCCTCCGCATGCTCCGAAAGGCCATCGAGTTGGGCTACCGAGACTTCCGCTACATGCGCGAAGACCACGACCTCGACCCGATCAAGCAGGATCCGCGCTTCCGCCAGATCCTCCGCGAGTATGATTGCATCTGAAAGAAAAAGAACTAACCACAGAGGCACAGAGGGCACAGAGAAATGCACAGAAAGAAAGCGACTGAGTTCGGCGGGCGGAACACGTCCTTTGCCGTTACTTTGTCTTCATTCTGTGCATTTCTCTGTGCCCTCTGTGCCTCTGTGGTTAGTTCTTTTTCTTTCAGATGCAATCATACTCGCGGAGGATCTGGCGGAAGCGCGGATCCTGCTTGATCGGGT
>JANXSH010001188.1 GCA_025356615.1 Planctomycetia bacterium
ACCGTTGGAATAACCGCTCGGGCACTTTGACGCGGCCCAAACGTGTTGAACGGGCGGACCACCGTCACCGGCAGGTCGAACGCTTTGTGGTAGCTCAAGGCGATCGCGTCGGAGCCGATTTTCGTCGCCGAGTACGGCGACTGGGCCTGGAGCGGATGCTCCTCGTCGATCGGCGTGTAGCGGGCGGTGCCGTAGACCTCGCTGGTGGAGGTGACGACGATCCGATCGACGCCCTCGGCCCGCGCCGCCTCGAGTGCGTTCAGAGTGCCGTTGACGTTCACCGTCACATACGAGTTCGGCGCGACGTAGGAGTAAGGAATCCCAATCAAGGCCGCGAGGTGGTAGATCCGCCAGCAACCGCGTGCCGCTTCGCGGACGGCGCGGGGGTCGGCGATGTCGCCGGGGAACACTTCCAGTCGGCCCGCCAACTCCTTCGGCAACTCCTCCAGCCAGCCGTGCTTGCCGTGCGAGGCGTAGCGCAAGAAGGCCCGCACGCGGTAGCCCTCGCGCAATAGCCCTTCGACGAGATGGCTCCCGATGAACCCACCCGCGCCCGTCACGAGAACCCGCCGTTCGTCCGCCATGTCCTGTCCCTCACTTCACCTTGCGGGCCGCGACGAACATGATGTCGCCCAGGTCCAGCCAGAAGCCCATCTTCTTCAGCCAACGAGGCATGACCCGGCGAATCGCCTTGGCGACGGACTTCGGCGCGCCTTTGCCCAGGTTCGCGACGCGCTCCACGGTCTCGCCGATGTTGCGGTGCATGGGGGTCGATTGGCTGCGAACGACCTCGAAACCCTGGCGCGTCAGGAATCGCTTCATGCTCGCCGTCGAGAAGTATTGGAGGTGCGTCGGCGGATGGATCATCCGCCACTTCGGCCCCCGAGTGGACGCGGACAGCGAGCCGATGTCGCCCGTCGTCAGGAAGAGCCAGCCGCCGTCGGGCAGCAGGCCGTGGACGCGGGAGATGAAGTGTTCGGGGTTGGCGAGGTGTTCGATGGTGTCCCACATGCAGTAGGCCTGATACCGCTCCTTCGCGAGGGGGATCGAGAGGAAGTCGCCGAGTTGGGCGTTCTGCCCCATCACCATGCGGGCGTGTCGGACCGGCTCGGCACACACGTCCACGCCGGCGCAGTCGATGCCGGCCTTCTGGCACTGCTCGAGCCAGAATCCGTAGGCGCAGCCGATCTCGAAGAGGGAGGGAATATCGCCAGCGATGCGCTGGACCGTCTTCAAACGGGCGGCGAAGTTCTTCCGGTGCGACTCCTGGTCGGCGAGGTAATCCCCGTACTCCTCGCCCTGGAAGTAGTCTTCCTGGTAGAGTTTCCGAACCTGTTCATGGGTCAGGTCCATGTCAGCCCGGACGAAGCCGCACGACTTACACTCGCGCAGCACGCGGAACTTGGGCAGCCATTCGGCCTCACCGCAGCAGATACACGCGGAGACCTGTGTCTCGTCGGCGGGGATTGGCAACGCACTCATCGCATCTCCTTTCGAGTGTGACTTCGGGTGACACGGTGACACGGATAGCATCGACTCCTTGTCACCGTGTCACCGTGTCAGCCGCATCACGCCGCCACGGCGGGCGCGTGTTCCATCGTAAAACCGATCCGCTCCTTGACGAGGTAGATCGGGCGCTGTTTCACCTGCTCGTGGATGCGCCCGACGTACTCCCCGACGATCCCGAAACAGATCAGGTTGAAGCTACCCAGGAAGCTGACGAGCAGGACGAGCGACGTGTAGCCGGGCACCTGGCCCGCGCCGAGCAGCCAACTGACGAGCGTGAACAGAGCGTAGGCGAAGGTAATCAGGAGCGAAAAGCCACCCATCAGGTAGCTCAATCGGAGGGGGAAGAGGGAGAACGTAAATAGCGCGTCCGTCCCCATGCGCAACATCCTCCTCCAGGTGTAAGACGAGGTGCCCGCGAACCGGGCCGGCGCGTCGTAGAACACCGCGAGGCGGCGGAAGCCTGCCCACTGGGCCAGGCCACGGTAGAAGAGCCAGCGTTCGCTGAACCGGCGCAGGGCATCGACGACGAGCCTGTCCATGAGGCGGAAGTCTGCCGTGCCCTCCTCGAGTTGCACATCGGAGACGCGGTTGATCGCCTGGTAGAAGAGGCGGCTCGCCAACTCCTTGACCGCGCCACGCCCCTCTTGCTTGCGTCGGCGCGTGTAGACCAACTGGTAGCCCTCGGACCACTTCCAGAGGAGGAAGGGGACCATCTCCGGGGGGTGCTGCATGTCGCTGTCCATGCACAGGACCACATCCCCACCTGCTTGCTCGAACCCGGCGGCAAGGGATGCCTGATGCCCGAAGCGGCGCGACATCGACAACGCCTTCACTACACCAGGGAAGCGCCCGTGCAAATCGCGTATCCGCTCGAACGACTCGTCGGGCGAGTCGTCCTCGATGAAGAGGATCTCGTAAGGCAGGCCCAGGCCGTCCATGACGGCGATAAGCGCCTCGCCGAAGTGGGTGATGCCTTCGGCCTCACGAAAGACCGGAATCACGAGAGATATCAGCCCAGGCCGTTTGGCCCACGCCTTCGGCGGCGGGACGTTCCCCAGTTCCGCAGAAACGCAACGCGGGGACTGGGGCGACTGGTGGGCACTGGACATGACGGCAAGCCTCTCTCGAATAACGACACCGAACTCGGTCGATCGATGGAAGCTGGTCTATAGGGTGAGGCAAGAAGGGAATCAAGGGGAATGGGCGCGGGGAGTCGAATCAAGAGGTGGATTTGACTTGTACAGGCAAGAGGGAAATGAGTCAAGGCACGCAGGGCCGAGCGCGGCCCCGGCATAAATGCCGGGTCGAAAAGGAACAAGCATGGTAAGCCATGCTGCCCAGCCTGCCCGAGGCGCGCTTGGCAGCATGGCTCACCATGCTTGTTCCTTTTAGCCGGGGGCCATGCCACATACATCCATCACGCCCGGAAGCTCGAAGAGCCCTCGGTTGGTTTCAGATCGCGATGGCGGAGAGCCGATTTTTTTTCGAGTAGGGATTTCCTACGCTCATTCAATGAGCGTTGGTAAGTCTTTCCCTGCTTGGATCGGCAGATAAACCGTGTCGTGGAAGCGACGGGTAAACCGGCGAGCCGGATCGCCCAGTAAATGGTGGCCATCCAGGAAACCGCCATCCGGCACCCAATCACTGGCATCGACGAAATGAGTGCCATACTCGCGGGCAAGGTCGGTGAAGTAACGTCGAGCCAGACTCTTGCTCGCCGGGTTGTACCAGTTCCGCATCACCGTTTCCTCGGGCATCGCGAGGAAAGTCACAACTTTGATCCGATGCTCGCGGCACAGGTCCATCATGTCGCGAAAGATAGCATCCGTAATCGGATGGAGCTGTTCGAACGCCAACGAACTCTGGTAGTTTTGTTGGGTCGCCGCCAATGCCTGCTGATATGAGTCTGGAGGAACCTTGTCGATCGGAATTGGAATCCAGCCCATGGGCGAGAGCAACTGGCGCCAGAGGATCGACTCTTGCGATTGCTTCTCGTTCTGTAGTTCGGGCAGATACCGCCCGATGAGGGTAAACCTGTTGGAATACCAGGGGACGCAGTTCCATTCCAGCCACTGGCCTAGCCGATGGTGGTAGATTTCCGGGGCATGGCGATGCCATACTTCCAGGTCCGAAAACCGGATTCGGTGGGCGGAGATGGAGTTCTTGGAGTGGAAAGTGACCCCTTCGGTTTCCAGGACCGGGAACCAAGCCTCGAAGACGACCTCATCGGGTACTAGCCCCATCGCGATCATGCGGCGTAAGTAGCGTAGTTGCCCGCTCGGGCCGCCTCCCGCTGCGGACATGTTGAAGAAAAGGGGTGCTGCGGGATTGCTCGCGTCGGCGGTGATTTCATCGCTTGCGAACCCGTTCCCCACTCGTGATGACCCGAATACCAGTACCAGGGGTCGTCCTGGATTGGCGGCTCTGGCCCGTCGTAGGCGCACCACGCGGTAGCCAAACTCCGGGTCGCTCCAACTCGGTCGCCACAATTCAATACTCAGAGTCATGCCCAGTTGCGTCAACAGGAAGAAGCCCAGACACCACAGGATGGACGAGCGGCTTTGCCGAGGGTGGGCATGCCGGAATAGGGTCATCATCGAGATACCTCCTCCGAGGACAGCAGGTTGGCCCACGCCAGCTATCGCCTGGATCAGAACTGGAAGTAGATGAATGCCTTACCAGAATCGGGGGTAAGGAGCATCGAGAGGAGAATCACCATGCTGTAGCTCATTCCCAACGCCGGACCAGGCAATCGGTAGCTGAACTTGCGCCATCCCCCGGTCGCCCCAAACAGGTGAGCGCCCGCCACGACCAGGAGAATCGCGTAGAAGCCAACCGTTGGTAAGGGCGCTACCAATCCTCGCTGATTCGTGAACAGGTGTTGCATGACCGTCGTCGCGGTGCCGAAGGTGGTGGCCCGGAAGAACACCCATCCGAGGCACACGACCACGAAGGTGAGACTTATCCTCGAGGCCGTTCCCGGCACGTTTCCAGGAACCAGGACAACGATGGCAACCGCTCGCAGAGATGCTGGAATAGCCTATGGAGAATCAGCAACATTCCGTGCAACACACCCCAGATGACGAAGTTCCAACTGGCCCCGTGCCACAATCCGCCCAGTGTCATGGTAATCATGAGATTCCGGGCGACGAACCACTGCGAGCCGCGGCTACCGCCCAGGGGGATGAACAGGTAGTCGCGCAACCAACTCGACAGCGAGATGTGCCAGCGCCGCCAAAATTCGGACACGTTCGCCGCCAGGTACGGCATGCTGAAGTTCCGTGCCAGTTTGTAGCCGAGCATATGGGCTGTGCCCAACGCCTATAGTGGACCCCGATAACTGGACCACTCGATAAGCTATCGAGTGATCCAAGAAAGGGGAACGAAATGGGACGACAGCGGAAGAATTACTCGGCGGCGTTCAAAGCCCAGATCGCGCTGGCCGCGATTCGGGGTGACTG
>JANXSH010001248.1 GCA_025356615.1 Planctomycetia bacterium
TGGTAAGCCCTCGCTCCGCTCGACCCACCCTACGACCCATTCCCCCCGCAGTTGACAAAACCCGTAGATGATGATATCACGCGCCCTGATCGGGGGGAAGGACGAGTTGTTGCATTTCCCCTCTCGTCCGTCCGATAAGGATGCCATCCGATGAACCACCTCTCCCTGAATTCCCCCCTGCGCTTCCACCCCCACCTCAAGGCATTGGTCTGGGGTGGACGCGGCCTCGGCGAGTCGCTCAACAAACTCTTGCCGACCGAGGCCGACTACGGCGAATCGTGGGAGATCAGCGACCACGACTCGCACTCCAGCGTCGTCGCCCACGGCCACCCCTTCGCGGGATGGACTTTGCGCGACCTGATGCAGCGCATCCCCGACGCACTCCTGGGCGCGCCCCGCGAACGCTTTCCCTGGCTCGTCAAATTCCTCGACGCCCACGACTGGCTCTCGGTCCAGGTCCACCCCGACGACCGCGCGGTAACCCAGCTCTGGCCCGGCGAGGGGGGCAAGACCGAAGCCTGGTTCATCCTCGACGCCCGCCCCGGCAGCCGCGTCTATGCCGGCCTGATGCCAGGCGTCGACGAGCGGACGCTACGCGCCGCCCTCGCCACGGGCCGAGTCGCCGATTGCCTGCACAGCTTCGAGCCGAAGGCCGGTGACTGCCTGTTCCTGCCCGCCGGCACGGTCCACGCCGTCGGCGGGGGCATCCTCATGGCGGAGGTCCAGCAGACCAGCGACGCCACGTTCCGACTCTTCGACTGGAACCGGGTCGATGCGAACGGTAAGTCGCGCGAGTTGCACATCGACAAGGCGCTCGCCTGCATCGACTGGGACGCCGGCCCGGTCAGCCCCGTCCGCGTACCCGGCTATCCCGCCGGCGAGGTAGGCTCGACGGCTCTCGTGCGATGCCGCTACTTCGACCTCGATTACCACCACTTCCGCGAATCGCATACACTGAACACCGGATCGGTCCTGTGGATCGCCCTCGTCCTGCACGGTCGCGGTCACTACGACGCCGACATCGTTCGCCACGACCTCGCGGTCGGCGACACGCTCCTCTTCCCTGCCAGCATCGGCCCGGTCCCGCTCGTCCCCGACGGGGCGCTCGGCGTGCTGACGGCGAGTTTGCCCCAATAGACACACCCATGACGAAGACCGCGTTCATCACCGGCATCAGCGGGCAGGACGGCAGCTACCTCGCGGAACTCCTCCTCGGCAAGGGGTATCACGTCGTCGGCATGGTTCGCCGCTCGCCGCAGGACGTTTACCCGCGCATCGAACACCTCCGCGACCGGATCACTCTCGTCCAGGCCGACCTCACCGACCAGGCCGGCCTCATTCGCGTCCTCTCCGCCTCCCAGCCGGACGAGGTCTACAACCTCGGCGCGCAATCCTTCGTCGCCGCGAGTTGGGAGCAACCCGTCCTCACCGCCGAGACGACCGGCGTCGGCGTCGCGCGCCTCCTCGAGGCCGTCCGCCTCGTCTGCCCCCACGCGCGATTCTATCAAGCGTCATCGAGCGAGATGTTCGGCAACGCGGCAACTACACCGCAGGACGAGAACACCCCGTTCCACCCGCGCAGCCCCTACGGCGTTGCCAAGGCGTTCGGCCATCATCTCACGGTGAATTACCGCGAGAGTTTCGGCCTGTTCGCCTGCTCCGGCATCTTGTTCAACCACGAATCCCCCCGGCGAGGCCGCGAGTTCGTCACCCGCAAGATCAGCCGACAGGTCGCCTGCATCCGCCTCGGTAGTGAGGAGCAGCTCCGGCTAGGGAATCTCCACGCCCGCCGCGATTGGGGTTTCGCGGGCGACTACGTCGAGGCGATGTGGCTGATGCTCCAACAGGAATCGCCCCGCGACTTCGTCGTCGGCACCGGAGTGGACCATTCCGTCGCCGACTTCGTCGAGGTCGCCTTCGCCCACGCCGGCCTCGACTGGCGTCGGCATGTCCTCATCGACGAGACGCTGAAGCGTCCCGCCGAGGTAGACCTCCTCCGCGCCGACCCTACGAAGGCGTGCGAAGAGTTGGGCTGGAAGCTGAGTGTCGAGTTCGAGGCGTTGGTCCGCATGATGGTGGACGCCGACACCGAAGAGGTGAACCAGGCGAAGGGGAACGCCTGAGACTGTTCGGCCTATCGGGCATCAACCGTTCGCCGAGAGGCTGTCCTTCCCGGACAGACTGTCAGGCAGGTCGGCCTTAGCAACCAGTCTGTTTTTGATTTTGTTAACGATCAGGCGACCCAATGCAATCATGGGTTGCTCTACCAAGTGGTATACGATGAAGGCGAGCGCGAAGGTAACGATGACCACCATACTCAACCCAAAGGCATACGCACCGATCGCTTGG
>JANXSH010001251.1 GCA_025356615.1 Planctomycetia bacterium
CGGCCAGTGCCTGGATCGGAGGCTGGACTGCCAGACCAAGTTGGCGACGGAGGTCGCCAGCTGGGAGGACAAGCGGAATGCCCAGGAGGCACGCATCCACTGGACCTTCACCCTGGCCGCCGCACGCCTGAAGCTCAGCAAACTTTACCCGTCAAATGAAGATTGACGGGATACTAGTTCGGTGCGAGATAGAGGCTCGAGTCGAAGACGGCGAGGTTGCCGGAAGTGTCGCCCGCAGCGGGGCCGACGTGCAACTTATAGTAGCCCGGCTTGGTCTGCACGGCGAACGTCAGGTCGAACCGGAGGCCGCTGCTGCCCGGCACGAGGGTCATCCCTGTGACGGTGATGGGACTGCCGTCGGGAGCTTTCACCGACACGCTGGCGAGGGGGAACACTCCTCCCGGAGGGGCGCTGTCGAACTTGACGGTGATCTTGCTGATCGTCCCCGCTGCCCCGCCCGCCTGGGAGTCCACCAGCCGCAGCGCGGACGGTGTGGGTGCGGTCTGGGAAACTCCGACTGCGGCGGCGAAGTCGAGCAGACCCGAGGCCACCTTGCCATTGAGGGACGGCAGACGGGTCGCCGTGTTCAGCACCTGGGCGATGACCTGGTGATAGTTCCAATCCGGGTGCAGCGCCCAGACCTCGGCGGCGACGGCGGTGACGTGCGGGGTCGCCATCGACGTGCCGGTGCGCAAGCCGTAGTTGTTGCCGGGGTTGGTACTCAGGATGTCCACGCCGGGCGCGGCGATGGCAACGGAGGCAACACCGAAGTTCGAGAAGCCGGCGAGGTTGTTGTAGCGGTCGGTCGCGGCGACCGAGACGACGTTGTCGAGGATGAAGTCGGCAGGGTAGGCCGGCTGGGTGTCGGTATTGCGACCACTGTTGCCGGCGGCGGCAACGAACAGGTGCCCCTGCCCCTGAGCCGCCTTGACCGCGTCGAACAACGCGGGTGTGTAGCCGCCATCGTTCCAACTATTGTTGGAAATCTTGATGCCGTGGGCCAATGCCCAGGTGAGGCCGGCGATGAACTGTGTCACCGAGCCGTTGCCGCTGTCGTCGAAGAACTTGACCGGGACCAGTTGAGCGTTCCAGTCGATGCCGGCAACGCCGAGGCCGTTGTTGCCGATCGCCCCGATCGTGCCAGCCACATGGGTGCCGTGGCCGTAGCCGTCCATCGGGTTATTGTTGTTGGCGTTGCTATTCCAGCCGATGAGGTCGTCGATGTAGCCGCTGCCATCCTGCGAGATGCCGTCGGCCCACCCTCCGAGGCCGGTGTCGTTCCCCTGAGTGTCCTTGCTCATCGGCTTAAGCAAGTCGCCGCCGTCGATGTACCCGTTGGCGTTGAGGTCGGTGATCTTGCCGACGCCCTGGTTTCGTGGGTCATTCAGGTCACGCATGGAGATGAAGCCATCGTTGTTGTAGTCCACGAGATTCCTCGAACGGGACGCGGGAATCTCCTTCTGGTTGATCCAGATGTTCAGGTAGAGATCCCGGTGCGTGTAGTCGATGCCGCTGTCGAAGACGGCGATGGGAATCTGTTTGACCCCGCTGACGACGCTGTATGCAGCTGTGGCCTTGATATCCGCCCCGACCGTTCCGCCTTCCTGGCCAGTATTCGACAAGTCCCATTGCTGGCCGAACTGCGGGTCGTTCGGGATCGACGCCACGCTCAAGGTCACGTCCGCCTCGGCATACGCGACCAGGCCATCCTTGCGGTAGGCAGCCAGCGCCTGATCGACGGTCATCTTCGCGCTGAGCTGGACATCGTACAGGTTCGAGACGAGGGCAAGAGCCTTGCCGATCGTCGTCCCCGCGAGAGGTGTGGGGGCAGCTCCCTCGCGAAAGCGAACGAGGATGTGGTCGGCCGCATTCGTGGAGCCGACCGTCACCGTGGGGAGTGCGATCGCACTCGCGGAGAGCAATCGGCGGTCTTCGAGCGTTTCCAACTGAAGACTACGAGCGGGTGCGCAGCGTGAACGTGGGCGGATCATTGGGGCATCCTTTGCAATAGATTCGCCTGGAGACGACGCGGCCACGACGAGCGATCTCAAAGGCTATCCGGGAACGATGAATCGTGGGGGGCAGACCTCCAGGTCTGCCCTGGAAATCCGGACAGACCTGGAAGTCTGTCCCCACGTTAGTGGGCTTACCGGATAGCCTTTCAGTTGCATCGTTCGCTGGTAGGAATGCTTTCGAGGTTGGGAAGGGCCGAATCGCTCCTTTGTCAAGGAGAAGCCCCCTACGAAGTGAGTTTAGCGCGCGAATAGATCCCCGGAGAGCGGCGGGGGAGAAATCGAATAAAAAGGGAGCGAAATGTTGGAAAGATGATCGTCCTGGCGCGACTGTGAGAGACTCGAGCCAGGCGAGTTCCAAAGAAGAAGCGAACCACATCGGTGAGGCGGTGAGGCGGTGAGGCGGTGAGGCGGTGAGGCGGTGAGGCGGTGACGCGGTGAGGCGGTGACGCGGTGAGGCGGTGAGGCGGTGACGCGGTGACGCGGTGAGGCGGTGAGGCGGTGACGCGGTGACGCGGTGACGCGGTGAGGCGGTGACGCGGTGACGCGGTGACGCGGTGACAAGGTAAATGCTTCGCAATTGGAACCGCGCTCGGGTAAGCCGCGAGTCACCTTGTCACCTTGTCACCTTGTCACCTTGTCACCTTGTCACCGCGTCACGTTACTTCTTCTTCTTGGCGGCGGCGGCCTTCTTGGCGGCGCTGGGGGCGAGAACCTGGGGCGCGCGATAGTGCTTGCTGCGCTTCTTGTTGGTCGCGCGGACGGAGACGACGCCCCCATTGGGGCCGGGGACCGCGCCCATGACGAGCATGAGGTTGTTCGCGGCGTCGATGCGGACGAGCTTGAGGTTGCGGATCGTCACCGGCGCGTTGCCGTGCTGACCCGCCATGCGGATACCACGCTTGGGACGACCGCTACCTCGGTTCGAGGCGTTGGAGGCGATACTACCACGCTGGCGCGAGCCTTTCTTGATGCCGTGGGTGGCACGCAAGCCGCTGAAGTTGTGCCGCACCATGACGCCGGTGAACCCGTGGCCCTTGCTCTTGCTGGTGACATCGACGGCCTTCACGTCCTTGAAGACATCCGCGATGAGGAGGACCTGGCCGACCGTCAGACCTTCGGGCGGCTTGGCGAGGCGGTATTCGCGGATGTAGCGCGGCGGCTCGACGTTCGCCTTGGGCGGCAACTGGACGCCGGCCAACTTGCGAGCCTCCTTGCGCTTCGACGCGAGGTCGGCGGCGACGTGGCCGCGCTCGGCGCGGGTCGTGACGCGGCGCGGCTTCTCCATGAAGCCGATCTGGACGGCATCGTAGCCGTCGCGTTCCTTGTCGCGGATTTGCAGCAACGGGCACGGCCCGAGCTGGATGACCGTCACGGGGAATGCGGTCCCGTCTTCCTCGAAGACCTGCGTCATGCCCACTTTCATTCCGAGCAAACCCATCACCATGAAACGAATCCTCCGGAGGCAACTGTCTGGCCCGGACCTCTGTCCGGTGAGCATCATTGCCTCGAATCCGGTCGATCTCGACCCCGTCGATCGGGGGAGTGAATCTCTCATTATGGCCGTCCGCGCGATGTTGTCCAGGGGGCGACACCGTGTAATTCCTACACGCGGCGCGTAAATCGTTCAAGGTTCACGACTTGGAACAACTTGCCCTTCACAGGAAGGGATGCCTTTGCTAAACAGACCCCCGCTCACCCTCGTTCACTCGCGAACAAGAGCCGGGTTCCGGACACCGATCCGACCCCGACCGAAACACCATACTGCTGGAGGACCGCACATGCGCAAGGACGCGCTGCTGTTGGTTCGGGGTCTCGTAGCCGCCGCATTACTCTGGACGATCCATCCGCCACGCTTGACCGCGGGCTGACCCCCGGCTGGGTGCCCCGCACCCATGAGCGGCGGTGCGCCGCTCTTCATGCCCGGCAATCAGCAAATGCCAGGAGCTTACGCTCAGGCGAACAATCAGCCCGCCGTCCCCGCACGAGCGGGAGGCATCCCGCTTCTGCCCACAGGCGTTGCCCGTGGCATGCGGGCCGAGGAGCCTGCGAGGGTCGCCCAGCCTGCGACCCCGGTTCGCACTTCGGCGATGGTCATCCCCTCCCCCAAGGAGTTGGGCCTCGGTGCATCGACGGGAGCGCCGGTCGCCGTGGATTGGACCGCGACGCATCGCCAACTCGACGAGATCGGCGCGGTCCGCTTCGAGATGGAGAAGACGACCTCGGGGGGTTCGCGCTTCTCGTGCTGGGTCCGCGACGGGTCGGCGCTGCGTCCGGTGACGGGCGAGGGCGCTTGCGAGGGCGAGGCCGTGCGTCTCTGCCTGGCCCGCGCCCGGCAG
>JANXSH010000693.1 GCA_025356615.1 Planctomycetia bacterium
TGGAATCACCTGATCGAATCGAACATCGACTGGGGGCAGGATCTTCTATTCTTGAAACGGTGGACTGACGAACATCCAGAGGCAAGGCCCCTGGGACTGGCGTGTTATTCCGGGATGGAGCCTCGTCTGGCGAAGCTCGACTATGGCCCGATCCCCCACGGACCCGATGCGGAATCAGGATCCACCGACCCACTCCAACAAGGGCCGCTGCCCGGATGGTATGCGGTCAGCGTGAACCTGATCTGCGGGATGAGTTGCGCGGGAAGCGATCTGCGCGGGCAGCCCACGTCTCACCCGCGCAACGCCTACCGCTACTTTCGTTTCTTCAAACCGGTGGCCAAAGCGGGTTACTCGATCTTCATCTACCACATTACACCGGAAGAGGCCAACAGGGTACGCAGCCGGATCGGGTTGCTGCCACTGTCACCCTGACGTAGGAGTCGAACATGAAGCACGCGAGACGGTCGCTCATTCGGCCAGCGGTTACTCTGATCGAGCTGCTGGTCGTCATCGGCATTTTGGGCCTAATGATCGGGATGCTGCTCCCTGCGGTCCAGCGAGTGCGCGAGGTGGCCAACCGGCTCTCCTGTTCGAATAACCTCGAGCAAATCGGCCTGGCCCTGCACCAGCACCACGATAGCAATGAAGTTTTCCCCAGTAATGGCGGCTGGGACGGTCGCCAGACGATTGTCGGGAGTAACGGCCAACCAACTGTAGTCTCGACCTGGGAGACGGGCCGTCCGGCACCCACCTATTGGGGAGTCGGAGAACCGAATCGATCGCCGTTCGATCAGCCCGGTTCCTGGGCCTTCGCAATCCTGCCGTTCATCGAGCAAGAGAATATGTACCGCACTCGAGCCTGGAACCAACCCGTCAAGCTCTACGCTTGTCCAAGTCGGAGACCTGTCCTCTCCCAGCAGCCCCAGAGCGACCAGTTTGGTTCCTACGAAGGAGGAGGCTGGTCCTGGGGCAAGATCGACTATGCGGGCAACGGTTGGGTCATTCCCAACCGACCGAGTTGCCTGCGTCTGGCCCATTTTCTAGACGGCACTTCACAAACCGTCCTCATCGGTGAGAAGGCGATGGATCCCAGCAATTACCTCCGTCCGACCTGGTATTGGGACGAGCCTTTCTTCACGGGAGGAGCGGGGGGCACTCAGCGATTCGGTGCCATTCTTCTACCCGATCAGGGCGGGCTGCTCTTCCGAAATAATTGGGGGTCGGCCCATTCGACCGGATCCCTTTTCCTCTTCGCAGACGGATCCGTCCGACTGAACGCCTACGCGACTTCCCCAACCGTCATTCGGGCGCTGTTGACTCCCAGCGGCGGCGAAGTTGTCCCGGATCAGTAGCCCTTACCCTCCAGCCAATCCAGGTCTGGCGTAGAAAGCCGACCGAGATTTGCGATCTCGTACTCAGCGGGAGTGAAGTCGAGGGCTGGCCTGCCCTCACTTTCCGTTTCCGCCCTTCGCTGCCTTGACCGGCCCTATGAATATGCGACAATCAAGGTGTGGATCTTCGCCATTCTTCGCGTCCTCGGGTTACGTCGCATGAAACGCTGCCTGCTGCTGGGGTTCCTGGTCCTCCTTCCCGTCGGCCCCTCCTCCGACGCGCGGGACGAGGGCGCGAAAACGATTCCCGCGAAGACCGCGCTCGAGTTCAACCGCGACGTGAGGCCGATCCTCTCGGACGCCTGTTTCCACTGCCACGGCCCCGACAAGGCGAAGCGTAAGGGGGATCTTCGGCTCGATACGGAGGAGGGCGGCAAGAGCGTCGTCGTGGCGGGCAAGCCGGACCAGAGCGAGTTGATCGCCCGCATCCTCGGTAAGAAGGGTCACGCGGTCATGCCGCCGCCGAAATCCGGGCGGCAACTGAGCGCCACGCAGATCGACACACTCCGCCAGTGGGTCGCCGAGGGGGCCGTCTGGCAGCCGCACTGGTCGTTCCTCGCCCCGAATCGGCCCAAGATCCCCGAAGTCCGCGTGCCGGGTAAAGCGAGCAACCCCATCGACCGCTTCGTCCTCTCCCGGCTCGAGCGCGAGGGGTTGCGGCTATCCCCCGAAGCGCCGCGCCCGACGCTCATCCGCCGGCTGTCCCTCGACCTGCACGGACTGCCGCCGACCCCGGACGAGGTCCGCGCGTTCGTAGAGGACACGCGCCCCGACGCTCACGCCCGGCTCGTCGAACGCCTGATGGCAAGCCCCCGGCTCGGCGAGCGCCTCGCCTACGACTGGCTCGACGCGGCGCGTTACGCGGACAGCAACGGCTACCAGTCGGACCGGGATCGCGTCATGTGGCCCTGGCGGGACTGGGCCGTCCGGGCGTTCAACGCGAACGTGCCGTTCGACCGCTTCATCGTCGAACAAATAGCGGGCGACCTCCTCCCCCGCGCGACTCTGGAACAGCGACTCGCCACCGGCTTCCACCGCAACCACCCGCTCAACGGCGAGGGAGGCCGGGTCGCCGAGGAGTCGCGCGTCGATTACGTCATCGACCGCGTCGATACGACCGGCACCGTCTTCCTGGGCCTCACGGTGGGCTGTGCGCGGTGCCACGATCACAAGTACGACCCGCTGAAGACGAAGGAGTATTACCGCCTCTACGCCTACTTCAACAGCATCGCCGAGACGGGCAGCGTCGATCGCGGCGGCAACGCGGCCCCGGTCATGGAGATGCCGACCCCCGTGCAGGTCGAGAAGCTCACCCTGCTCCAGGCCGACATCGTCGCGACGAACGCGAAGATGAAGTCTGCCCCCGAGAAGGTTCGGCCTACGCTCCAGAAAGAACTGAAGGCGCGGCAAGACGCGCTGACGGCGTTCACCCGATCCGTCGTCAGCGTCATGGTAATGGAGGACCGCCCGACGCCGCGCGAGTCGCACGTCCTGGTGCGCGGGGTGTGGGACGCCCCTGGCGAGAAGGTAAGCCCAGGCGTCGTATCGTGGCTCGTGCCTGGCAAGAAAGATGCCCCCGCGAACCGCCTCACGCTGGCAAAATGGCTCGTCGAGGAGAAGAATCCGCTGACCGCGCGCGTCCTCGTCAATCGCTACTGGCAACTCCTGTTCGGCATGGGCCTCGTCAAGACCGCCGAGGACTTCGGAGTCCAGGGGGAACAGCCGAGCCACCCCGAGTTGCTCGACTGGCTCGCTGTCGAGTTTCGCGAGAGCGGCTGGGATCTCCGACACCTCCTCCGCCTCATAATCACGAGCCGAACCTACCGGCAATCCTCCCGGATGACACCCGTCCTTCAGGAACGCGACCCGCAGAACCGCCTCCTCGCGCGAGGGCCGCGCTACCGCCTCCCCTCGACGACGATCCGCGACCAGGCGCTCGCCCTGAGCGGCCTGCTCGTCGAGCAAGTCGGCGGCCCGCCGGTGAAGCCGTACCAGCCTGCGGGCATCTGGGAGGAGTTCAGTTTCGGCGCGATCCGCTACCAGCAGGACAAGGGGCCGAGCCTCTACCGGCGCAGCCTCTACACGTTCTGGCGGCGGACGGTCGGGCCGACGAACCTCTTCGACGCCTCGGCGCGCCAGGTCTGCGAGGTCAAGCCGACGCGGACGAACACGCCGCTGCACGCCCTCGTCACGCTCAACGACACCACCTTCGCCGAGGCGGCGCGCGTCCTGGGCGCTCGCGTGGTGCGCGAGGGGGGGAATACGACACCGGAGCGCCTCGACTGGGTGTTCGCGCTGGCGACCGCGCGCCGGCCCAGCGACCGCGAGCGCATCGTCCTGGGCCG
>JANXSH010001268.1 GCA_025356615.1 Planctomycetia bacterium
GTCCAGGCGCGGGCATCCCGACGGCGGGGATGAACCTCCCGACGGCGGTCACGGGTCGGGACATGCAGGAACTCCAGCGCCGCCTGTCCGACATGGAGGGCATCCTCGTCTCGGACATCTCCCTCGACCTGACGCAGGGGCGGATCACCCTCTCGGGGCTTCCCGATAAGCCGGGGCCGTGTTCCAACGTCTTCCAGGTGGTCGCGGCCAACGGCATCATCGTCGATATGATCGTCCAGAATCACACCGCTGGCCGACCCCAACTGTCGTTCAGCGTGCCCATCGCCGACCTCGAACGCGCGGCGAAGCTGGTCCGCCAGTCGGCGACGACGATCACTCCCCCCATCGAGGTCGCCATCGACGCGGAGATCGCCACGATCAACGTCCTCGGCGTCGGAATGCGCTCGCACACGGGCGTAGCCCGCCGGATGTTCGGCGCGCTGGCCCGGCTCGGCATCAACATTGCTATGATCAACACCAGCGAAGTCCGCCTGAGCGTCGTCGTCGAACGCGCGCGCGGCGAAGAGGCATGCGCTTGCCTCCGCGAAGTATTCCTCACCCCTCCGACCGAATGACCACCTCTCCCTTCCGCCTCGTGACACAACCCAGCACAGGAGCGTCTCGAATGTCCCGCCTCTCGATTCCATTGATCACCCTGGCCATCACACTCGCCGGTCTTTCGTCCTTGCCCAGCGCGCCGGCCCCCAAGGCCGGCGAGAAGACCGCCGACTGGACCCAGTTCCGCGGTCCGAATCGCGACAACATCTCGCCGGATAAAAACCTCCTGAAGGAGTGGCCGAAGGACGGCCCGAAGATCGTCTGGAAGAGCGAGGGCATCGGCGAGGGGTTCTCGTCTGTCTCGGTAGTCGGTGACAAGATCTACACCATGGGGGATAAGGACGGGATGACCTACGTCTTCGCCCTGAACCGAGCCAGTGGCAAGCAGCTCTGGGCTGCCAAGGTGAACGAGGCGAAATCGTTCGGCGGCTACGAAGGGCCGCGATGCACTCCGACCATCGACGGCAAACTCCTCTACGCCATCGGCCAAAAGGGGGATCTGGTTTGTCTCGATACCGAGAAAGGCGAGGAGAAATGGCGCAAGAACTTCCCCAAGGATTTCGATGGAAAGTTCATGAGAGCATGGGGATATGCGGAGTCGCCTCTCGTCGATGGGGATAGCCTCATCTGCACACCGGGAGGCACGAAAGCGACCATCGTCGCACTGGAAAAGCTCACGGGCAAGGAGATATGGCGCTCGCCCGCCGGTGACAATGCCGGGTATTCGTCGATCGTGATTTCCAACGCCGCAGGCGTGAAGCAATACGTCCAATTGACCTCGAGTGGCACGATCGGCATTGCCGCGAAGGACGGCAAATTCTTGTGGCGGTATAAGAAGACGAACAGCAACGTCGCAAACATCCCGACGCCTATTGTCCTCGGGGATCAAATCTTTACGGCGGTAGGTTACGGCAAGGGCGGGGGACTATTGACGCTGAGTGGTGGCGGCGAGACGGGCGTCACGATGAAGGAAGACTACTTCAGTCCGAAACTCGTGAACAAGCACGGCGGCGTAACCATTATCGGTGACTATGCCTATGGCGACACCGACGACAAAGGCAATATCTACTGCGCCGAATGGAAGACCGGCGAAATCAAGTGGAATCGCGGACGTAACGGGAAGGGCAGCGGTTCCTGTGCCATCACCTACGCGGACGGGCATCTCTACGCGCGTTATCAAAATGGCTATGTAGCTCTCGTCCCTGCGACTAGTAAGGGCTACGAGGAATCCGGCTCGTTCAAGATCGAGAATGCCAAGAGACCAAGCTGGCCCCACCCTGTCGTAATCGGCGGGAAGCTGTATCTGCGCGAGCAGAACATCCTGTGGTGCTACGATGTCCAGGCCAAGTAGCCTGAAACCGCTCCTCGAGGGCCAACTGCCCCCTGTTGGCCCGCTAGCTTCGCTGCTCTGGTAATAGCATTCCTCCCACCGCATCGTCTCACCCACCCCTGGAGATAGCCGAATGTCCCGCCTCACTCACCTCAGCGCTGCGACCGCTCTCGTCGCCGCGCTTTCGTTCTTGCCCTGCATACCCGCCTACAGTGCGGACAAATCGGCCGACTGGGCCCAGTTCCGAGGTCCCAAGCGGGACAACATCTCCCCGGACAAGAGCCTCCTGAAGGAGTGGCCGAAGGACGGCCCGAAGCTCGTCTGGAAGAGCGAAGGCGTCGGCGCGGGCTTCTCCTCGGTCGCCGTCGCGGGCGACAAGATTTTCACGATGGGCGACAAGGACAAGGCGTCGTACCTCTTCGCGCTCGACCGTGCGACCGGCAAACAACTCTGGTCAACGAAGGTCGGCAAAGCAGGCGGCAACTACACCGGGACTCGATGCACCCCGACGGTGGACGGGAAGTTCGTCTACGGCATCGGTCAGTTCGGCGACCTCGTCTGCCTCGATACCGAAAAGGGCGAAGAGAAGTGGCGCAAGGACTTCGGCAAAGATTTCGGCGGGCGAGCGGGCGGCTGGAACTACTGCGAGTCGCCCTTGATCGACGGCGATCGTCTCGTCTGTACGCCCGGCGGCCCGAAGGCGACGATGGTTGCCCTCGACAAACTGACGGGGAAAGAAATCTGGCGCTGCCCCTCTGGAGACTCCGCCGCTTACTCCTCGATCGTCATCTCGAATGCCGCAGGCGTCAAACAGTACGTCCAACTCACCGCCGGAGGGACGATCGGCGTCGCGGCGAAAGACGGCAAGTTCCTGTGGCGATTCGACAAGCTCGGCAACAACACCGCGAGCATCCCGACCCCCATCGTTCTCGGGGACCAAATCTTCACGGCGGCTGGCTACGGCGGCAAGGGCGGAGCCTTGTTGACCCTGAGCAAGGGTGGGAAGACGGGCGTCGAGATGACAGAAGAGTATTACAAGCCCGAACTGAAGAACAAACACGGCGGCGTGACCATCGTCGGCGACTACGCGTATGCCGACACCGATGACAGCGGCCAGCCCTACTGCGCGGAGTGGAAGACCGGCGAGATCAAGTGGAAACGCGGTCGGGAAGGCAAGGGAAGTGGGTCGTGCGCGATCACCTACGCGGACGGCCATCTCTACTGTCGCTATCAAAACGGCTACGTCACGCTCGTCCCAGCCATCGGGAAGAGCTACCACGAGGTAGGCTCCTTCAAGATCGAGAACTGTAAGGAACCCAGTTGGCCCCATCCCGTCGTGATCGGCGGCAAGCTCTACCTCCGCGAGCAGGACATCGTCTGGTGCTACGACGTGTCGGCGAAGTGACTCGGCGCACGACAACGAGCCGCCCCTTCACTAGCGGCGGCTCGCCTCGTTTCACGGTCAACGCACCCGAAAGCCCACGCCGAAACCGACAGGCGGGGGCGGCTGGACGACGTAGACAGGTTGATCCGCATAGACCGGCACCATGCCCGCAGTCGCCTGCATGTAGCTGATAACCGGCTCGCGGACGCCGCTGTTCTTTAGCCAGATCAACTCGTCGGCACGCAGGTTGTAGACGCCCCCGCCGTTGCGAATCTGCGAAATGATGACATCATCACTCAACCCGCTCGCGGTCAGGGCGACGACATCCTGGAGCGCCATCGCACGCTGATTCGCCTGCCGGACGGCCATCTTCTTCTCGGAA
>JANXSH010001294.1 GCA_025356615.1 Planctomycetia bacterium
CTTGGGGAAGCCGCCCAGCACGTTGTCGGGGCTGCCGGGGACGGGATCGGCCATGAGGACGTTGTCCGGCTTGAGGTCGCGGTGGACGATCCCCGCTTCGTGAGCGGCATGGACGGCCCAGGCGAGGATCGCGACCAGCCGGGCGGCGTCGTCGGGGGACAGCGGCATCTCCCCGAGCCGATCGCCGAGCGAGCCGTTGGCGACGTATTCCATGACGAGGATCGGCTGGCCCGCGTCCTCGAGAAGGGCGTGGACGCCGACGATGTGCGGGTGCCGCATCTTGGCGAGGGCGGCGGCTTCGGTGCGGAAGCGCGTCCGTGTTTCGGGCGTTTGCTTCGTCAGGTGGATGCGTTTGAGGGCGACACGCCGACCCAGTTTGGTGTCGAGGGCGCGGAAGACTTCGCCCATGCCGCCCTCGCCGATCGGCTCGACCTTTTCGTAACCGGGCAAGACCGGCAGCAAAGGGCAGCCGCCAGAGGGCGGAAGCGTCTTCCCCGTCGGCGCGAGGGTCGTATCACCGGAGTGCTGGTGTTCCTTCCAGCGCTCCCAGGCCGTCGCCACCTCGGAGGAGGAACCGGAGAAGCGACGGCCGTATTCGTCGTGGTAGAAGGAGTCGCCGGTTTTGGCCCGATAACTCCACTCGACGAGCAGCAGCTCGCCGAGCAATCCCGTCCGATCGGGGGGCGGGACGGAGTCCAGGTAGGTTTCGAGGCGGGGCCGCGAACCGGCACGCCAGGCGTCCTCGAAGCGCAGACAGATGGCGTCCACCTGTTCGAGGCGGGAGAGCGTTTCGGGCGGATTGGATCGGGGGGACAAGCGAAGACTCCTCGGGATAGAGCGGAGGGCCTCACCGAATGTGAGACCATCCTACGAGATGAATACCCCTTCGGCCTCTTGGCCCATCACGAATCCGAAAGTCCTTCTCCCATCGATCGCCACGTCTCGCGGATGAGGCGCAACCGACGCTCGACCGTCACCTCGGTCCGGTCGATCCGGCCCGCGATCTCGGCGTTGCTGCACCCCTCCATGCGCGCCAGCGCGATCCGGCGCAACTCGTCGTCGCGCAGCGCCGCCAACAACCGGGCCATGTTCTCCTGCATCGCCGCCTCCTCGAGCGGCGTCGGCGCGCCCGCGACCACCTCGTCGAGCAACACGGCGACCTCACCGCCGCGCTTCAGGCGGGTCTGGTCGCGTACCTGGCGCAGCGCGACTCGATCCGTCAGCGTGAAGAGGATGGCCCACAGGTCATCGCGGTCGGCCAGCCGGGGAAATCGCCCCTCGCGCACGCCGTGCAGGAAGCGCTCGAAGGCGACGACCACCACGTCTTCCTCATCGGCGACGCGCCGAGACGCCCCGGCGAGCCGCCGCCGAGCCGCGTGCAGCATCCGTTCGAGGAAGCGCTCCCAAACGAGTCGGCTCGCCTGGACATCTCCCAGGCGCAAGCCATCAAGCCAACGAGTGATCGAGTGCGAGTTCGGCGACACGGGCGGTTCGTCCCAGGTGTGAAGAAGAGTTCCCTGTCATGATGGTCCGGCGTCGGGAGAATGTCAACGAAATCTCGCTGCCGCCGGATTACGGAGGAACGATGTTCGGCCTCATTGCCACTCGTCACTTTGATCCCCACAATACTCGCATGGATTACCACGCGAAACGCCGTGACCGTCTCCTCCCCGCTCTCCTTACCGAGGGTATCGACGCCCTGCTCATCACCGGCGGGCACAACGTCACCTACCTCACGGGGTTCACCGGCGATAGCTCGTTCGTCGTCCTGACGGCCGATCGCGTCCTCCTCCTCAGCGACCCGCGCTACGTCGGCCAGCTGGGCGACGAGTGCCCCGAAGTCGAAACGCACGTCCGCGCCATGACGCGCAAACTCCACGAGGCCGTAGGCGATGTCCTCACCGGCCTCGGCGTCCGTCGCGTCGGCTGCGAGTCGTCGGCGCTGACGCTCGCCGAGGCCGAGGCGTTGCGCGAGGCCGCCCCCACCGTGGACTGGAGGCCGGCGGCCGATCGCGTCGAGAACCTGCGGGCGGTCAAGGACGACATCGAGATCGCCTCGATCCGCGAGGCGATCGCCATTGCCGAGCGCGCGTTCGCCGTCTTTCGCGGACTCCTGATGCCCGACGACACCGAAAAGGAGCTGGCCGACGCGATGGACCACTACGTCCGGCGCTGCGGGGGAGTGGGGTGTAGTTTCCCGCCCATCGTCGCGGTCGGGGAGCGGGCCGCGTTGCCGCACTGCCCGCCGACCGGACGGCGGGTCAGCGAGAGCGACCTGCTCCTCGTGGACTGGGGCGCGGTCAGCCCCGGCCTGTATCGGAGCGACTTGACGCGCGTCCTACCGACGCATAGAAAAGCATCTTCGATGAACGACCGGCTCAGGTCGATCCACGCTCTCGTCCTACGCGCTCAGGAGGCTGCGATTCGCGCCGTCCGACCTGGTGCCGTCGGCAAGGACGTGGACGCGGCGGCTCGTTCGGTCATCGCCGACGGGGGGCACGGCGACCACTTCGGCCACGGGCTGGGGCACGGCGTCGGCCTCCAGATCCACGAAGCGCCGGCGGTCCGACCGTTGTCCGAAACGGTCCTCGAGCCGGGCATGGTGATTACCATCGAGCCGGGGATCTACCTCCCCGGTTGGGGCGGGGTCCGAATCGAAGACGACGTGCTGGTAACGCCGGACGGCCACGAGGTCTTGACGCGGGTGCCGAAGGATCTCGAATCGTTGTGGCCGTTCGGATGAACCGTCGAGGCTCAGTGAAGACGAAGGGGAGGAGCGAGGTGGCTGACGATCAAGAGATGCCCCGGCCGTTCGACCTGCGAACGATCCGCTACCTGGTTCGCCTCATGGGCACCTACGACCTGAGCGAGATCAACCTCGCCGAGGGCGACCAACGGATCCGCATCCGCCGCGGCCCGCGCGTCGTCCAGACCGCCGCCCCGCTCGCCACCCACGCCGCCCCTCCGGGCCCGGTGACGGCGACGACACCGACTCCAGCCGCCGAGAAACCCACCCCGTCGAAGCTGATCGACATCAAAAGCCCGACGGTCGGCACCTTCTACTCCCAGCGCGACCCCGGCTCGCCGCCCTTCGTCACGGTCGGCAGTCGCGTCAACCCGGCGACGGTCGTCTGCCTCATCGAGGCGATGAAGGTCTATAACGACATCCCCGCCGAAGTCTCCGGCGTCATCCGCGAGGTGTGCGTCAACAACAAGGAGTCGGTAGAGTTCAACACCGTGCTGTTCCGCGTGGACCCTCTGGGATGACTCGCTTCGCTCAGGTGACACGGTGATAAGGTGACCAGGTGACACGGACTTTGTCACCATGTCACCTTGTCACCATGTCACCTTGTCACCTTGTCACCTTGTCACCTTGTCACCGAGCCATCCATGTTCAAGCGTATTCTCGTCGCCAACCGTGGAGAGATCGCCCTGCGAGTCATTCGCGCCTGCCATGACCTTGGCATCGAGGCCGTCGCGGTGTACAGCGAGGCCGACCGCGACGCGCCGTACCTCGCGCTGGCCGACGACTCGGTCTGCATCGGCCCCGGCCCCGCCGTCGAGAGTTACCTCGTCGTCAATCGCCTCATCGCCGCCGCCGAGGTTACGAACTCCGAGGCGATCCATCCGGGTTATGG
>JANXSH010001363.1 GCA_025356615.1 Planctomycetia bacterium
GATGACGCGCCGCCGTTCGCGAAAAATTCGCCATCGAAACGACCGCGATGACGAGCAACACCGAGAGCCACTGCACGGAGAAGGCGAACGCCTCGATCGTTGCCCTCGAATGGGCGGACTCCAGCCGCCATCGAGGAGGCGGCTCACCCGATTCGCTCGACCAACTCATGGGCCGACCCGCGCCGTCTTCAGGCTCCTCGGGAATAACCTTGCCGTCGGGACTCGGGGGCAGGGGCCGAGCGTCTCGCTTCAGCCGGTCGAGCCAGAGGTGTAGGGGGGAACCTTCAGGCCCAAGGGGAACGGAGCCGTCTCCGTCCGCGTTCAGGCTCGAATCGGCCAGGCCGAGCAGGCGATCGAGCCGATGACGCGCCTCGTTGTACGTTGCCGCGAATTCCGGCTGTCCGGTCGTCTCCCGACAAATCTCGAGGTACGCGGCGGCGCGGGTCAGCGCGGCGAGTGCCTGGCGCGTCGAACCCTGCACCGAGCGATCCACATCGCCGGCCAACACCCAGCCTGCGGGAACGTCGATCGTCCGCAGGAGCCTTCCCCCTGTTGCCACTTCGAGGGAAGGCGCACGCAAGTCGGGGCGTTCGGGCGTCTCGCCCTTGTTAGCCCTGTAGCGAATCACGATCGCGTGGATCGTCCCCGTCGGGGGCAAGGGCACACGCAACAGGTTGCCCTGTTCGAGCGACGAAGTCAGTCCTCGAGCCGGCCCATCGACCGCGCCCACCGTGGCGCTGATGACCTCGACCGCTGCGGGCCATCGCACGATCGCCTCCGTCGGCCCGGCGTGGCGCACCCGGCAGCGGTACTCGTGCAGCCAACGCTTTCCGTCGGCGAGGCGCGAACGATGCTCCGCCAGGAGAACATGAACGGTCGGTGGCCGAGGGTTTTCTCGCGGCACGACGCGCACCGTCGCCTCGTCGCGCAACTGCCACGACGGCGAAGCCCCTTCGACTTTGGGCAACGTATCCATGCCGGGGCCGACCTCCGCCAACAGCGAAGGATCGACGACCAGCACGCGGCGGGCCTGCACGCCGGGGAGGTCGATATCGGGCAACGTCAGGCCGTCCGTCCCGTTGTCGATCGCTGCCCGGCCTGTCAGCCGGAGGCGTGCATTGCCCGCCGAGTCGGGGACGATGTCGAGGGACCAGATTCGTTCCCTCTGTCCGGGTTGACGGCCGTGTCGTTCGCGCCGATGCGAGGCGGTGCCGGACGCGACCTCCAGCGACGCATCTCCTTCCCAGTTCCGCATGCGGACGGCGAGGGTGCGGAGGTCGGCGGTTTTCGTATGGATGTTCGTCTCGAAAACGACCTCCCGCCCCTCCAACCGCGCCGTCGTCACCAGGTCTGCGGTACGAGCGGGGCCGAGGCGAACGAGGAAGACGCCCCCGTAGTCCGCCTGGGTCGCGCGATAGGATAGACCAGCGACGGCCTTCTCGGGTTGGAGGTTACGCAAGGGAGTGGGGGTCAGCGTGACTCCGGCCCCGCCCGCGATGCGAAGATCCGTCTTCGTCGATGCCATGCCGACCGGCACCAGGCAGGGCAGATCGAGTCGGGGCTGTCCCGTCGGCTTGCCGGGGATCGCGGCGGCATCGAGCGGCAGCCACCCGGACAATTCCAGCTTGGCCGCCTCGGTCGTCTTCCCGAACCACACCGTGAGCCTGCTGCCGGATTGGACCCAGCGACTGACCCCGGTGCCCTGGACGCCGGAGATCGTCAGGTGTTTCGCGGGATCGATGTCCCATTGCGCGAGCGAGATTTCCTTGTCCGGCCCGGCGAGCGTGACACTACAGCGCCACTCGGCCTGGGCCGAGCCGATGGTCAGGCGTACCGAGTGGGTCGCGCGGATCCGTGGCCCGAGGGGGCGCAGTTCGAGGCGCAACTCGGGAGCCTCCTTCGCCTCACCCGCGAAGGTGCTGGCGTACTCGATGGCCGAGGCGGGCTGGCGGCTCGAGGCCGGCCAGAAGGGGGCGAATTCGCCCACGCCGATGCCGTTGAGGCGGAGCCACGCGACCTTCCTCGCTTCGATGCCTTTCGTCCGGTAGGCGAGGTGGGCGGTCGTCCTTTCCGACCCCACTCCCTGCGGTCGGGGGATCGGCAATAGCACGGTCCTCGACCAGACCTTGCGCGGGACGAGTTCGAGCGTGACGGCGATCTCGCCGGTGATCGGTCCGGGGAACTCGAGCTGAAGCGTCCGCGCCCGATCGCCGACGACCCGCCAGTCGCTGAGGCGGACCGAGGGGTCGGCGGCGCCTCCCGCGCGCATCGGTCGGCGCGCCTGGGCGTTTCGCACCTCGAGGTCGTCGGGGATGGCGACGGAAAGCGAGCCGACGCCGGCACCCCGGACGGTGTACTCGAGGAACGTCGTGAGCCAGCTGGCGTCGGCGCGAAGATCCCACAGGTGGGCCTCGCGGACGGTCACGCGCGACTTCGGCGACTTGCCCTCCGCGTTCCAGCGCACCTGGATCGGCGAGGCGACGGCCCCGAGGTCGGCCTCCAACCGCCGCGCCTTGCCGTCGGGGACGACCCGGCTGGGGCCGAGCCTCGTCGGGATCTGGGCGTCGATCACCCCCTCGGGGAGGTGGAAGACGAGCCGCGATTGCGGCAACGCGGGGAGCAGGAACGAGACCTGTTTCTCGCCCGCGTCGCCGTCCTTCGCGCCGGTCGGGGTCGAAACCACCACCTGGAAACGCAACTCGATCTTGTGCCTTCCCGAGCCGCGAAGGCGGATCGCGTAGCCTTCGACGGGTTTCGCCCGCGTCTCCGGCAACACCCTGGCCCCGTCCACGAGGACATCGCCGACGAGTTGCCCGCCCTGGAGCGGTAGCACGAGTGTCGTCGCGTCTTCGACGAACGAATGGGCCGCGAAGACGGCCGTGAACTCGGCCCGGCCCGCGACGACCTTGCCGGTCACTTCGCCGCCGAGGAGTACCGGCCCCGGCTCCGTCGCGTCCGCCTTTCGGGCCATCGCCTCGAGCGTCTCGAGGAGCGAGGTGGGGACCAGGACGGCCGCCTTGCTCGTCGCGGTCGCCTCGACGAGGTACACCGTCGTGGCTACCTGTCGCTGAGCAATCCCGCCCTGCGTGAGGAAGAACACGAGGGCCGACGCAACGACGGAAGCGCCCGCGAGCGTCGGCTTGTTCGTGGCGACCGACGGCGGTGCCCCCGGCTTTCGTTGCCGCACCGCCCAGAGTAGATAGAGGGTCGACGAGGCGACCAGCCCCGCGACGAGCGGCAGCCATGCGAGATCGAGGAGGGACAAGGGCAACCACAGGACGCCGAGGCCGAACGACGTGAGCCAGCCCAAGAGCAGCAACCGGGCCGAATCCTGCCAGCGGATCAGGACGAGTCCCAACACGCACGCCAGGAACACCCCACCCGCCGCCGGCGAGGACTGCCGAACGACCCACAGCGAAGCTTCGTCGGCCTGCCCGGCGCGCTCGACCCAGTCGGACCACCCGTCCCACTCCGCGCCCGGTTCCAAGAGGTCCGGCATCGGGCCTGGCCCACTCAGCCAATCGACGGCAGACACGAATCGGTCCAGGGAGTCGGCCCCGAGAGGGGAAGCGTGGTCCGGCACCCCTTCGGTCGTGCCGGGGAAGACGCGCCGCGCCTCGAACGCCGTCGTCAGGATCACGCCGGCCCGACCGGGCACGACGACGAGTCCGGCCTCTTCCCACGGCATCGCGCGGTCGTCGATTGCGGCCTTGCGAATGGTGAGCAAGCTATCCCGCGTGAACCCCGCTCGTTGCAACGCCATGCGATCGACGAAGACCAGGCACCGATCGCGGAGATAGCCACCTACGAGGTCTTCGATGACGCGAGCGAGGCGGACGCGCTGCCCGGCACGCTCGTTGCGAAGGCCCGCGAAGGCGTCCGAGAGCGCCTGTTGCTCCAGGTCGGTCGGCGGGGCCTCCACTCCCAGCAAGCCGAGCGCGCCGAGCGTCTCCCGATTTCCCAGGCGAAGCAGGCGCATCAACCGTCCGGGCACCGAGACGGTCGAGTCGTCCGCGTTCGGCCCCGCCCTCGTCCCCAGGACGCGAACGAGCCTGCCGTCCGCGAGGGGCACCACGCCGGGCGGCAGGAGCCAGCGCCGCTGGAACCCGATCGGTACGACCGGCAGTTCCGGTAGCGGCGCGTCGAGCCGGTGAGTCACCAGGAAGCCACCCGCAGGCGTCGTGTACGACAGCTCGATCCGGCACGCGGACGGCCCCTCGGGTACGGGGACGTGGGCGAAGCCCTCGGCGTCGAGCAGCGCCGTCGGCTCGAGCCAACGCCCGTCCGCTGTCGCGGCGAGCAGCGTCGCGCCGGCAGGCAGTCCCACGGGCAGGAGACGATTCCTCCAGCCCGAAACGCGGAATCGGACGTGGTGACGCAACTCCTCCTGGGCCGAGAAGACGGTCGTCATGCGTGCGTGATCGATCGTCGCTCCCGCCGGTTGGGATCCCTGGAGCGTTCGCGTTCGGACACTCAGCGTTGCGCCGGGGTCCGACCAGCGATAGACCCGCGCGCTCGCCTCGCGCAAGGCGTGGGAAGTCTTCGACATGATCTCGGTTCCCTCGACCGTCAGCGTCAGGTCGCCCGCCATCGACGAGGCATCGCGTGCCGAGATCAGGGGGATCGACGACTCGGACGAGCCGTCGATCGCCCGCGTCGATCGCCCGACGAGGGTTATCGGCTCGTGGACGCGCAAGGGCCGGTCGAATTCGATCCGCCAGGAGGATTCCATCGCCCCGACGGCTCCCGACGCGGCGCGACTCAGGACGCCCCCGCCGAGCATACCCAGCGTGGTGCCGAGGTCGCCCTCGATCAGGCGCGAGGCCCGCCGGATACGCGGCGCTCCGGGTCGGCCCTCGCCGGTCGTCCACTTCCAGTCGTGCTTTCGGGAGTCCGTGCCGGAGACGTGGAGGGTCACGCCGGATGTCGCCCCCGTCTCCACCTCGAGCCGAACCTGGGCCTCGACGGAGAGGCGGTCCGGCATGACGAGCGCCTCGGTGTGGACACGAACGCGGGTGCGGGGCGGGCGGGCGGTGAATCGGATCTCCCCCTTCAGGGTGTTACCCTGAAACGGATAGTAGTAGTCCGGTATCGCCTCGCCCCACGGCGGGCCGGCCGGGGGGGCCTCGCGAAGGGGGAGCGCGGTCTGAGGCTTGCCCCGGTAGAGCCGTTCGTCGAAGTCGATCGCGAGGCCACCACTGCGCTGCAGCGCCCCGAGCGGGACGACATCGGGAAAGGGCAAGGTGCGTCCCGTCCACGGCCCCGCCTCGCGCGGGCGGAGCCGAACGACGAGCGTGCCCGTCGCGTTTTCGGTGCCCCCCTCGGCGCGAGGGACGAGGGGCCGGCGCAAATTGACGAGGAGCGTCTGTTCGTCGGGGCCGCCCCGAACGTTCCACCCGCCGAGTTGGTTTGCCGGCTCGAGATCGACACTCTCCACGTCCCACCGGGTCGGCAGGCGAAGCGGAATCTGGAACATCTGCCCCTGGCGGACTCGACACTCGAGTCGGGCGGTCAACTCCATCGAGTCGGCGCGCGGCCGCCACCAGAGCTGTTGTGTGACGAAGTATTCGACGTTCCCTGCCTGGAGGGTGCCCCCCGGTCGGACCGGACTGCCCTTCTTCGAGGCGATACCGCCTCCCTGGAGCTTGAGTCGGCGACGTTTCGGCTCGCCTTCGGACTCGGCGACCAGGGCCGAATCGATCAAACGATAATCGCCCGGCTCCCAGGTCAGCAACCGCAAGTCGGAGTGCATCCAGATTTCGAGTGCCTCGCCGCGCGGGACAGCCCCTTCCAGGTCGATCGCGGGACTCGACCAGGGGAGGAGCAGAGCCTTGCCCGGCGCGCGGGGCGCGGCATTCGTACCCAGCGGCGCGAGACAGCGCACCTCGATGGTTCCCTTGCGGAGTGGCTGCGACAGGCGGACGCGGACCCGGTTCACTCCCCCCGGACCCGATTCGGGCTCCCACTTCTCGAGGTCCGCCGCGGTTACTTCCGTGGGGCGGAGCGTCGGATCGAGGACGAACACCAGGTCGCGAACGCCCTGGCGGAGGGACTCGAGTGAGAACGTCGTCACCGATTCGATCCCGTCCGGCGATAGCTTCTGGACGGTGTCCTGCCAGCACAGGACGGCCGATCGGCCCTGCGTCGGTGTCGTGCGGCGGAGCAAGAGCGACAAGTGGGATCGCCCCCCGCAGGCGACTCGCCAGACGCGACGATCCGCAGCGTCGGCGGGGTGCGGCCCCGAGACGATCGCCTCAGAAACGTCCGTTCTGCCGGGCCGAGTGAGGACGCTGAGGGTGCGATCGAGGGGCAGTTCGAGTTCCAGCGATGCCGCCGGGGACGCGGGAATGCGGAGATCGACGACCAGCCCTTCCGGTCGAGGGTCCGCACGCGCCGACCAGTCCATGGTGAGCGTGTGTTCCCCCGGACGATCGACGTAGAGCGCGAGGCCGGTGCCCGCCTTGCCCTGATCCGGGAAACTCGTGAGGATCGCGTCCCGATTGTCGAAACGCGGCTTGCCGATGGCGAAGTTCAACGCGGGCGAGCTGTCGTCGATCCGCAGGAGGGCCGACCCAGTGCCGGGGTGGACGACCTTCCATTGGGCCGTCCCACTCAGCCCCGGACTTCGCTCGGCGGAGCCGTCGATCAGCTTCGCGCGATATTTCGCCTCGGCGATACGCGGCGAGGCCGGGATCCTCGAGCCACGCGCGGCGTCCTGAACACGTCGCTCGAAATCGACGCGGTCGAGTCGCCGGAATACCCCGTCGCCCGCCTTCTTCAGTTCGGCGGCCAGCTGGTCGGCGGGCAGCAACACACGGCGAATCGGGACCGGGTCCGCGAGTCGGTCCTCGCCCCCTGCCGCCCGAGCGAAGAGGACGCCAAGCAGGGCGACGAGTAGCCCCAGCGCGAGACGCAGTCGGGGTGGGATACGAGGTCGAGTCACGCCAGAGGCTCCCTCACAAATTCAGCTACACCAATCAGAAAGTCTTTTACCCCGAAGGGGTTACACAACATAGCCCAGGGTCGCGAGCG
>JANXSH010001370.1 GCA_025356615.1 Planctomycetia bacterium
TTTGGTCTAGACAATGGGGTCCACTATACTCGCACATACAGCGGCTGGAAGCCCTTGCCCAACTTGAACCCCACCTTGCGGACCATTTCCGCATGAATGGGGTAATCGAGGGCGATCAGGTCGCGTAGCCTTTTGGGCTGCACCTTTTGGACGATCAGGATGTTCGCTCGCAGATCGACTGAGGACTTGAGGAAGATACGGCGAGGCAACTCGGTGAGCGAAAGAACCCGGAAGTGGTCCAAGATCCACTGCCGCACATAGGCGTACATCGGAGTGCATAGATAGCCCTCCGGCAGGATGATACCCAATCGTCCGCCGTCCGCGAGCGCCTTGTAGCATCGCTCGATGAACAAGATCCCGAGTTGCTGGGAAGGGAAGAGGTCGCTCGTCTTGACGAGATTCTTTTCACTGTCACTGAAAGCCCACTGGTGACCGAGGTCGTAATGCTTGAGAACATCGGGACGATTCTCGATGCTTTTCTCCCCGAAGGGCGGGTTGCATAACGCAACCCCCATCTGCCCGCCGTATCGGGCGTGGTTGAGAATGGAGTCTTCGCGAAGCAAGCCCGCCTGCCCATCCTTGTTCAAGATCATGTTGACAACGGCCAACTCGTGAGCCTTCGGGTCGATGTCGATGCCGAACACCCTCTGGACGATGTCCGTATCGCCGCGTTGCGTCCGGTACTCCATGACCGCCGTCAGAAAGTCAGCCGTTCCCATGCCGGGATCGAGAGCCTTGTCGTTCGGACCAGGCTTGGCCATCTGGACGACCGCCTGAATCAAGCCGATCGGCGTGAAGTATTGGTCGAGGCTCTTCTTGAAAACCGCAGGGACGAACGACATGAATACTTGCTGCATCGTTTCGTTCGAGGCCGAACTGAACTCGGTGCCCTGGATGGCCTTGATGATGCTGCGCAGCGCTGGCTCTTCCAGGTCAGGGCCTTTTGTCGGGTGGAACAGCGTCGCCATTTTGCTGTATCGGTTCGCGGCCAGGTCGTAGGAAGCCTTCACCCGCTTCATGAATTCCGGATCGGCCCCTGGATAGACCTGGAGCGCCAGCGGCTCGCCGGGCAACTCCTTACCTTCCTTTTCATCACAGTAGCGAGCCAACAGCAATTTCACCGTCTCCTTGTACCGGGTGGGATCATCGTTTACGCCGTGAGAACGCATTGCGTTGGCGATATCCAGAAGTGTGCCGATGACGTTCACCGTCTTGTCCAGATCCGCGTAAGTGAGCAACTTCGCCCGGTAGACTCCCCGAAAGGTCGGCAGGTTGGCCAGCGTGTCTTGGAATATTTCCACATGCTCGTCGCCGTTCTTCTTCAGCAACTGCTTGACGAACAACAGACGGTGAACGTCATCCCAATACACGCCGAGGACACTCATGGCGGTCAACTGCCGCATGGCGGGTTCGAGTTGGCAAGTGATTCCGCTGAGTTTTTTCGCCTTGTCTCTTTTGATTTCGGCGACGAGGACCGCCTTCGCAATCTTCTCGTCGATGGGGAGATGCGCCACCTCGGCGGCTGGGACCCGGTAGGCGATCACGTCGCAGCGAAGTTTATTCTTCCCTTCGCTGCCGAGGTTCTTCAAGATTACGGTTTCGACCGCGATGTTTTCTGGGGGGTATTTTCGGCTCAACAAGAATTGGATGAACTCGATCCGGCGAGCCTCCTCGGTCATGGTCAAGCCGTCTTTCGCCCACGCCCCAACCGCAAGCGGACCGCGCACCGGGCAGTGCAAGAACGCCTTTGCCGGTGACGCGACGGCAACCGGCGGCGCGCTCGCCGCGACCTGCTGAGACTTGTTCGGGCGTGGCATCGAATCCTTCTCCTGCTTGCGGACTCTCGTGCAGCACAATGACGCCGACCGCTACGACTCTACCGTTTGCGGGCTGCACTATCCAGGCGTAACCCGTTGGCGAAGCGCTTCGCGATCGCGCCTCGCGACCCATCGACCGGGCAAAGTGTCGCGGTCGTGGCAGTATTTGCGCGCTGGGCAACCCTTAACGCCTGATATCTGCCCGTCGGTCGCTTGGCGTCGGCGACAACATGGCGCAGAGTTCAAATGATTCCCAACAGAAAACGGCCCAGACGAGAGAGTTGCGTCTCTCGCCGGGCCGCTATTTGGGAATCGCCTCGTCGCAAGCCCCCGCTGGTGGATTCCGGACCCACGGTTCGCACCCAGGGAGATTCGGTTCGATTCCGAACGGGGGTAGCTTCGACGTATCCCAACGTCTCTTGCGGGAAGCCGGTCTCGCCGGACGCGCCTTCCCTGTCTGCTCTACTATAGCGGACGATCGTGGCAAGGACAAATCAACATGGTAGGGACACAAGGGTATTCTTGGGGGCAGTTGAGGACAGTTCGTCAACCCACGACTTATCGGCACGGCCTTCGCCAAGAAGCCACGCAAAGCCGACGACCGCCTCCGACTTACTGACCCGCAGCGAGTAACTTTTTCGCGAGTGCCAGAAGTTCCGCCCGCGCCCATGTAGAAGTTTCGAGTTCCCTGGACTTCGCCGCCTCGTCGAGCAACCGACGCTGCTCCTCCGTCACGCGGATGCGTAACTCGAAGTTCTTCCTGTCGCCGGATGATTTCTTCGGCCTGCCTGCCATGCTGTAAATGTAGCAACAATAATTGCCGGTCGCAAGCCTGCTTCGCTTGTGTTGTTCCTATAATGTCGCTACAATAATGTACGTTAGAACAGTAATGTTCATGCGTACTGGATGGCCGATGAACGCACGCGAAGCAAAGGCTCTGGAGTTGGCGGCGAGGGTGAAGATCACCTTCGCGAACGGACTCTGGACCGTGCCGTCGCAGACGACT
>JANXSH010000701.1 GCA_025356615.1 Planctomycetia bacterium
GGGGCTTCCGCCCCTGGTGGGCGGCGGGGCCCGACACGTTCCCGACAGATTTGCCACACCTGGGAAGGGGCAGGGACCGGAAAAGAAACGATTCCCCTTGCTGCAATGACTATCATAGAACCATGACCGCGACGCTCGCCAAACCTGTATCCAGCCCCATCCTCGTCGAGGCTTTGACGCCGACGCCGGACCCGTGGGAGATCGCCCGGCGGCTGGCGTCTCGACCCTATTTCCTCTGGCTCGACAGCGCGATGACCGGCTCCCCTCTGGGGCGCTACTCGTTCCTGACGGCCGACCCTTTTGTCTGGCTCACCTCACGCGGGCGCATGATAACCCAGGCGGGGCCGGGGCCGGTCGTCGTCTCGTTCGAGGGCGACCCCATCGCCGTCCTCGGGAAGTGGCTCGCGCGCTACCCCCGCGCTACGCTGCCTGACTTGCCCCCCTTCCAGGGCGGCGCGGCGGGACTGTTCGGCTACGACCTCTGCCATCACCTCGAACGCCTGCCGCGACCGCGCTTCGACGACCTCCCGACGCCCGACCTCGCGGTCGGCCTCTACGACTGGGTCATCGCGTTCGATCATCATCTGAACAAAGCCTGGCTGATCTCGACGGGCCTCCCGCACACCGACCCCTTCGCCCAGGAGAGACGTGCCCACCGTCGCCTCGCCCAGGTCCACCGCTGGCTCGACCGCCGCGCCGCGCCGCTGCCCGCGCCGCCCAAGGAACGCATCACGCCCGCCGTGGCCCACCTCCTGCCCGACATGCCGGGGCTAATCAGCAACTTCACCCGTCCCGGCTTCGAGGCCGCCATCCGGCGCGGCGTCGAGTACATCCACGCGGGCGATTGCTTCCAGGTCAACCTCTCCCAACGCCTGCTCTACCCCGCTACGACACCGCCTCTCGAACTCTACGGACGCCTCCGCAAGGTCAACCCCGCCCCGTTCGGGGGCTACCTGGAGATGGCCGGTCGGGCCGTCCTCAGCGCCTCGCCCGAGCGATTCGTCCAACTCCAGCGCGGCCAGGTCATGGCGCGCCCCATCAAGGGCACCCGGCCGCGCGGCCTGACGCCGGAAGACGATATCGCCCGCGCCGAGGAACTGCTCGCCTCCCCGAAGGACCGCGCCGAGAACGTCATGATCGTGGACCTCCTTCGCAACGACCTGGGCCGGGTCTGCGCCTACGGCAGCGTCCGCGTCGAAGGCGTCTGTCGCCTGGAGAGCTATCGGACCGTCCACCACCTCGTCTCCGAAGTTGCCGGCAGACTTCGGCCCGATCGCAGCCCGATCGACCTCTTGCGGGCCTGCTTCCCCGGCGGGTCGGTGACGGGTGCCCCGAAAGTCCGCGCGATGGAGATCATCGCCGAACTCGAGCCGACCGCTCGCGGACCCTACTGCGGCAGCCTCGGCTACGTCGGCTTCGACGGGAGTTTGGACACGAGCATCATCATCCGCAGTTTCACCTACGCGGGCGGCTGGTACGCCTTCCCCGTCGGCGGCGGCATCGTGGCCGACTCGCGGCCCGAGCTGGAGTACGACGAGACCCTGCACAAGGCGGCGGGGATGTTGCGAGCGCTGGGGTGAGAACGAGTGACACCGGAGGCCCGGCGGTTGCAGTCGCTCTCCATTGGGGGGCGAGTCGTAGAACCGCGCCCCATTCTCGATCCACCAGGGTAAGAAGGTTGACCATCGCGCTCCTGTCGTGAATAATAGAGATGGTTACTCGATGGACCTACTCGCGAGCCTGAGTTACCTCCTTCCCAGAATTTTTCCCGCCTTCCGTAACGAACCCTTGACTCGATCGCATGTGTAGATGCGAGGGCGCTGCTGCCTTCGTTCTCGTACCTCGAATGAGGGATGGGAAGATCCTACCAGATGGTAAGACAGGCAATTAGGGCAAGAGGCGAACAATTTACTTGCTGAGATCGCTCCGGTTTGCCATATCTTATACGATACCAGACTTATGGCGTCGTGGATGCCCTGCCTGTAGAACTCGACGAGGACCCCGATGGCGTTGAATCGCCCCGAAACTGATGTGTTCCCCAATCTGGTCGATCTCCTCCGGGAGAGGGCCGATCTGGGGGGCGAATACGGCTTCCGGTTCCTCGCCGGGCGTGACGATCGCGAGGAGCTGCTGTCGCTAGTGGACCTCGACCGTCGGGCGCGGGCCGTGGCGTCGCACCTGATGGCTCGCGGGCTGAAGGGCGAGCGGGCGATCCTGTGTTACCCTCCGGGCGTCGAGTTCCTCGTCGGACTGTTCGGCAGCCTGTACGCCGGTATGGTAGCGGTCCCTGCGTACCCGCCCCGTTCGCACAAGTCGGACGCCCGGCTGTCGAGCATCGCGACGAGTTGCCGACCGGGGGTCGTCCTCGCGCCGACGAACCTCGTCGAGGAGTGCGACGGCTTCGCCGAACAGAACCCCGCGCTCGGCGGCATCCCCTGGCTGGCCTCCGACAGCGTCCCGGATCATCTCGCGGACACTTGGGCCGCGCCCCGAATCCGCGGCGAAGACCTCGCTGTTCTCCAGTACACGTCCGGCTCGACGGGCGACCCCAAGGGCGTGATGCTGAGTCACGACTGCGTCTTGCACAACGTCCGCGCCATCGCCCGGTCGATGGGCCTCCGCCGCGACAACGTCGGCGTCTGCTGGCTGCCGGCGTTCCACGACATGGGCCTCATCGGCAACCTGCTCGGCACCGTCTACTTCCCCGGCAACCTGACCCTGCTCTCGCCGCTGACGATGATGCAGGACCCGTTCCGCTGGCTGGACACCGTGAGCAAGACGCACGCCGTCATCTCGGGCGGGCCGTGCTTCGCCTACGACCTGTGTGTCAAGCGCATCACGGACGAGCAGCGGAAGCAACTCGACCTCTCGCACTGGCGCGTCGCCTACACCGGCGCGGAGCCGATCTCGCCGCGCATCCTCGAGGCGTTCACGCAGAAGTTCGCGGAGTGCGGCTTCCGGCCCCAAGCCCTCTACCCGTGCTACGGCCTCGCCGAATCGTCGCTCATGGTCACGGGCGTTACGTCCGGCACCGGGGCGCGGGTCGTGACGTTCGACGCCGCCGCCCTCGCGGATGGACGGGGCGTCCCTCAGACTCAGGGGCGTGGGATGGTCAGCTGCGGTCGGCCCGCGATGGACCTCGATGTCCGCGTCGTGGACGCCGAGACGCGGCTCTCGCTGCCGGCGGGACAGGTCGGCGAAGTGTGGGTGGCCGGGCCGAGCGTGGCGATGGGCTATTTCGAGCGTCCCGAGGCCACCGAAGAGACGTTCGGGGCGACTTTGGCGCACGAATCGGCGCGATACCTCCGCACCGGCGATCTCGGCTTCGTCCACGAGGGCGAGTTGTTTATCGCGGGCCGGCTCAAGGACGTTCTCATCATTCACGGTCGCAACTACTACCCGCAGGACATCGAAGAGGCGGCCCTCCTCGCCTCGACCTTGCTCCGGCCCGGCGGAGCGGCGGCGTTCACCCCGGACGAAGACGAGTCGCGGCTCGTCCTCGTCGCCGAGGTCCAGCGCTCGTACAAGCCTGGTCAGGGCGAGGTGTTCGACGCGCTCCGCGCCCGGATCGCGGAGGAGTTCGGCCTCGAACTGAGTGACCTCGTCCTCATCCGCCCGGCCACCCTGCCCCGCACGTCGAGCGGCAAGGTCGCCCGCCGGGAGACGAGGCAGCGGCACCAGGACGGTGGCCTCGAGGTCGTCGAGCGATTCACGGTCGTGGACCAGGCTCCCTCCACCGCCCCGCATGTCGGGGCGAGCGAAATCCGCGAGTGGCTCATCCACCGGCTCGCGACCCAACTCGACCTCGCGCCGGCACAGATCGACGTGGAGCGCCCGTTCGCGTCGTTCGGCCTCGACTCCGTGGCGATGGTCGCCATCGCCGCCGACCTCGAACGTCGGCTCGGTCGTCGGCTCTCTCCGACGATGCTCTACAGCGCCCCCACGGTCACGAGCCTCGTCCGCATCCTGACCGAGAGTGCCCCGGTCGCCGTCGCGTCGGCCCCATCACCTCGCGACGATCGCCGGATCGCCATCATCGGCATCGGTTGTCGCCTACCGGGTACCGATGGCGTCGATGCGTTCTGGAAGCTGCTCCGCGAGGGTGAGTTCGCCGTCCGCGACCTGCCCGAGGCCCGCCGAGCGGACTGTGCGGGAGTGACCGCACGGGCCGGGTATCTCGACGAGGTGCGGACGTTCGACGCGGCGTTCTTCGCCCTGACGGGGCGCGAGGCGTCGTGCATCGACCCGCAGCATCGCGTCCTCCTCGAGGTCGCCTATCACGCGATCGAAGACGCCGCGATACCCACTGATCGCCTAGCCGGGTCGCGGACCGGAGTATTCGTCGGCATCTCGGGCAACGACTATGGCCGACTGCTGCTCTCTCATGCGGGGCCGGACGCCTACCTCGGGATCGGCAATTCCGCGAGCATGGCGGCCCATCGGCTCTCGTATCACCTCGATCTGAATGGGCCGAGCCTGGCGGTCGATACGGCGTGTTCGTCGTCGCTGTCGGCGGTCCATCTCGCTTGCCAGAGCCTCCTCGCCGATGATTGCGACATGGCCCTCGCGGGCGGCGTCAACCTGATCCTGACGCCCGACGTGACCGAGTCGCTGTCTCGAGCCAAGATGCTCTCCGTGGACTCCCGGTGCAAGACGTTCGACGCCTCGGCCAACGGCTACGTCCGCGGCGAAGGCTGCGGCATCGTCGTCCTCAAACCCCTCGCTGCGGCTTTGCGGGACGGCGACCCGATCCACGCCGTCATCGAGGCGACCGCGACGAACCAGGACGGCCGGAGCAACGGCATCACCGCCCCCAACGGCGCGGCCCAGACCGCCCTCGTCCGCCGGGCGCTCGCCATCGCGGGCCGATCTCCCGCAGAAGTCGGCGCGATCGAGGCCCACGGCACGGGGACTTCGCTGGGCGACCCGATCGAGTTCGACGCCCTCTCCGACGCGATCGGCCTTTCTCCGGCCCCCTGCGCCCTCGGCGCGGTGAAGACGAACATCGGCCACCTGGAGGCCGCCGCCGGGATCGCGGGCCTCATCAAGTCGGCGCTCCAGATCGAACACGGCAAGATCGCCCCGCACCTGCACTTCGAGGAGGTCAACCCGCTCATCCGCCTCGCCGGGAGTCGGTTCTTCGTGCCGACGACCCTCGCCGATTGGCCCGCGGACCGCCCGCGCGTCGCCGGGGTCAGTTCGTTCGGCTTCGGGGGGACGAACGTCCACGCCCTGCTCGCCGCCGCTCCTGGGGTGGGCTACGAAAGTCCAACGGTTGCAACCGGTGGGCTTGGGGGGGCGTCTCACGCGCGCTACCTGCTCCCGCTCTCGGCGAAGACCGGCATGGCCCTGCAAGACCTCGCCCGGACGTTGGCGGAACACCTCCGTCGGCACCCGGAACTGTCGCTCGCCGATGTCAGCCGGACCCTCGGCACGGGCCGGACGCACATGCCGTATCGGCTCGTGGCGAGGGGCGACTCGGGCGCGGAGGTTTCGGAGCAGATCGACCTGTGGTTGCGGTCCGGTCGGTCCCAGGCCGTCGTCGCGGGCAAGGTGTTCGACGATCCTCCGTGTCGGGTCGGGTTCCTGTTCACCGGACAGGGGTCGGCCTATGCGGGGATGGCACGCACACTCGACGAGGCCGAGCCTGCCTTCCGGTCGGCGCTGGACCGCTGCGAGCAGATCCTACGGCGGTGTACCGGCTGGTCGGTGCGCGAAGTCCTCTGCGACTCGACGCGGGTCGATGAGACAGAATTCGGCCAGCCCGCGCTATTCGCCTTCGGCTACGCCCTCGCGGAGTTGTGGCGGTCGTGGGGCGTCCAGCCAGCGGCCATGATGGGCCACAGCGTCGGCGAATATATCGCGGCGACCCAGGCGGGGGTCTTCTCGCTCGAAGACGGACTGACGCTGATCGTCGCCCGCGCTCGGCTCATGCAGGAGTGCCCTGCCGGGGCTATGCTCGCCTGCCTCGCATCGGCCCAACAGGTGCTTCCGCTCTTGGAACGCTGGTCGGCCTCCGTCAGCCTTGCGGCGGACAACGGGCCTCGTCAGTGTGTCCTCGCCGGCGATGCCGAGGCGCTCGCTGTCGTCGCGGTGGCGTTGGCCGAGCAAGGGATCGACACGCGATTGCTGCGTGTCAAGCGGGCTTTCCACTCGGCCCTCATCGACCCAGCGCTCACCGGGCTGCGGGCAGCTGCCGAGAAGGTCATCGCTCACGCGCCTTCCGTGCCTCTGGGGTCGAACCTCACCGGCGAGTTCCACGCCAAGGCTCCCCCTGCGGCCTACTGGGCCGATCACGCCCGGTCTCCCGTCCGTTTCGAGGCGGGCATCCAGGCGATGGCTCGGGCGGGGGTCACGCACTTCATCGAGATTGGGCCGGGGGCAGTGCTGTCGCGCCTCGGTGCGGCGTGCCTCTCGGGTGCTGATGCGGTCTGGCTGGGGTCGCAGCGCGGCGAGAGCGATGATGGTTCCGAGATCCTTCGTAGTTTGTCGCAACTGCACGTCGATGGGGCAAGGCTTAGTTGGGACCGTATCGCGGTCGATGGCCGACGAATCGCCCTGCCGGGATACGCCTTCCAGCGCCGACCGTACTGGGTGACGGACCTGCCCGCCGAATCGCGGACCCCGATCGCCGAAGTCCACGTCGAGAAAATCGTGGAGACGATCCAATTCGTACCCCGATCGGCCTGGGGGCAGGCGATCGAGCGTCGGCCCGCTGTCTTCGGCGACATGCCGAGCCTGGTCAGCGGCGTAATCGATCAGACGTGGCACGACCACCCCCTCGGCGAGGCCGTGCGGCTGCGGCCCGAGTTTGATCGGCTCGCGGGTCTCTACGTCGCCTCGGCACTCGGTCAACTCGGCTGGCGACCGCTGCGCGGTGAGGTCGTCGAACTGTCCGCTCTTGCCAAACGACTGAATCTGCCCGCACGACAAGAGCGATTGCTCGGACGTATGCTCGGCCTCGCCGCCGAGGACGGCTGGATGACCTGGGATGGGATGCGAGGCGCGGTGCAGTCGATGCCGTCCAATGATGACCCGGCCATCGCTCACGCGGCGCTCCTCCAGAAGTATCCGGCGTTCGATGTCGAGTTGCGCCTCGCCGACCACTGCGCTCGGAACCTCGCCGGGGTGTTGTCCGGCGAGATCGACCCGCTCCACGTTCTGTTCGGCAGCGAGGCGGGGACGCTGACTGAAGATATGTACGCGAAATCGCCCGTCTCGCGCTTCTATAACAATCTCCTGACGAACGCCGTCGCCCGGCTCCTCGCGGCGCGGCCCGAGGGTCGGCCCGTCCGCATCCTCGAGTTGGGCGCAGGCACCGGCGGCACGACGCAGGCGCTCTTGCCGATCCTGCCCGCGACGCGCTGCGAGTATGTGTTCAGCGACGTGTCGAGCCTCTTCCTGGCCAAAGCCCGCGAGAAGTTCGCCGCTTACCCCTGGATCGATCATCGCGTCCTCGATCTCGAGCAGGACATCACCGGGCAGGGCTTCGCCGACGGGCAGTTCGACCTCATCCTCGCGGCGAACGTCCTCCACGCGACGGCCGACCTGCGCCAGAGCGTTCGCGGGGCGCGTCGGCTGCTCGCTCCGGGCGGCGTGTTGGTGTTGCTCGAGGGGACCGGGCCGCGACGACTCCTCGACCTGATCTTCGGCCTCACCGAGGGCTGGTGGCGCTTCCGCGACGCCGACGTTCGCCCCGATTACCCGCTGATCTCTCCCGAGGCGTGGGCCACGTTGCTCCGCGAAGAGGGCTTCGACACGACCCTGGCTCTGCCCGAAGGCGACGAGCGCTTGCCCGACCCGGATCAGGTCGTCTTGCTGGCGTCCGCCTCCACTACCACTGTCCGAGGAGGCACACGGGGCCGATCCCTCGCCCGGCCCGCCAGTTGGCTGGTGTGCGGTGCGGATTCGCCGCTGCTCACGGAAACGATCTCTCGATTGCAGGACGAGGGCCAGTCGGTCATCGCGGCCCGACCCGAAGCCTTCGACCTGGTTCGGACGCAGCTCAACGGCTCCGCCCCGTCGCGGGTGATCTTCCTGCCCGGATCGATGCGGACGCCGGGGGACTCCTCGTTCGAGCAAGTCTGGCTCGTCACCTGTGGCGAGGCGGACCTCCGGTCGGACGTGTGGGGCGCGAAGGTCGGCCCGAACGAACACGCCATCGACCTCGATTCGGCCCTCGAGCCGGCCGCGCAGGCCGGGCAACTCGTCGAGGCACTCTTGCGGGGTGACGCCTCCGCCGTGGTCGTCTACCGCGACGACCAGCGCTACGTCCGGCCCCCGCTCGTGAAGGCCGAGCCGGTCGGCCTCATGACCTCGCGGGATTCGGCCCCGGTGGTCGCGCCGGATCGGGCGACGTTGATCGCGGCGTCCCCGTTCGAGCGGCGCGGGCTGGTCGATCGCTACCTACGGCTGGAACTCGCCCGACTGCTGGGCAACCCGCTCTCGAACGAGGACATGGACATGCCGGTGCAATCGCTGGGCCTCGATTCGCTCATGGCGATCCAGGTCCGGAACCGGGTCGAAGCCGGCCTGGGCGTCGCCCTGTCGCTGGTCGATTTCCTCAAGGGGCTGCGTGTCCGCCAGTTGGTCGATAACATCGTGAAGCAGCTCCCCGAGAAGCCCGCCGAGATGGTGCGGCCCACACCCAGAGTCCCAAGGCGAGAGCAGCCGGTGAGCGTGGCCGTCAGTGAAGTTCGCTCCTTGTCGGAAACCGATCTGGATTCGCTCCTCGCTTCCATGTTGGAGAATCGTTAATTAGTGTTCCGTGGTCGATTCGTAGGGTGGGTCGAGCG
>JANXSH010000007.1 GCA_025356615.1 Planctomycetia bacterium
TCGCGTCCGTCAGCTCGGTGTACTTGTACTTCTTCATCAGCGCCTCCTTCATCTTGAGCTTGCGGAAGCGCACGATCTGGCTCTGCGGGCTGCCGTTCCAGATCGAGTCGGTGCCCCAGAGGATGTGGTCGGCCCCGGCGGCCTCGATCATCTGGCCGAGCATGTGCATGCACGTCTCGGGGGCGGCGGAGGAGGTCATCTGGAAGGTGCTGCCCAGCTCGAAGTAGACGTTCTTCATCTTCGGGTTCTTCTTCAGGATGCGCAGCACGTCGCTCACCCACGGGATCTCTTGTGGGTCGGTCGATTTGGGGTCCGTCACCTTCGTGCCGGTGCCCTTGCCCAGGAAACCGTAGCCCCGGAAGGCACTGTGGTAGATGATGAAGTTGAGATCGGGGAAGTCCTTCGCGGCCTTCTCCACGTCCATCGGCTTACACGCCTTCTCGTTGAACAAGCCCAGGGGCAACCCCTTGTGGACGCAGACGTTCTTGATGCCGAGCTTCCGCGTCTTCTCCCAGAAGGGGTAGGCGATCTTCTCGTCGTCGAGGAACCACGGCTTGTCGCCCAGTTCGGCCCCGGTGTAGCACTTCCAGGCGTCGATCTTCAGCGTCTTGACCTGGCGCTCCATCTCGTCGAGTTCCTTCTTGCCCATGTTGGGCCGGAGGAGTCCGTGGGACAGGACGCGCTGCGCGCCGGCGAGGTCGTTGACGTACTTGCGCGTCGCCACCATCTGGTCGGGCGGCAGGGGGTTCTTGTCCCAGTCGCGCGTCGGCACGCCGCTGATGATCGCCATCAGCGTGTCGCTGTCGCCGAAGACTTCCTTGACGTAGTGCGCGCGGTTGAGTTGCTCCAGGCTGTCCGCGACGCCCTTGAGCGAGGGGCGGAGCATCTGGAAGAACCGCGTCGTCGCCTTGCCGGTCGGCGTGTCGTCGTACCACTTCTTGCTAATATCGACGTGGTGCGTCTGCACGTCGAAGATGAACTGGTCCTTGGGCCACTTCTCGGCGAACGCCTTGGGGTCTTTCACCTCGTCGGCGCTGACCTCGTAGCACTCGCCGAAGACGGCGTTGAGCGCCGTCAGGGCCGCCGCCATGCCGCTGCCGCTGCGCAGGAAGTCGCGGCGCGAGACGCCCTGGGCCTTGGCGGTCGAGTCGCTCAGCTCCGTGAGGCGGGCCTCGTACTCCCTCTGCTGGTCGGACTGCGGCGGGGGGATGAACTCCTCGTTCGACGCGATCCGCGTCGGGATCGGCGGGCTAGAAGAGTCGGCGTCGAGATCACATTGGCGGACCCACATGGCGTGTACTCCTGTTCGCAACGGTCGAGAACCGGAGCAATTCTATCGGGGGAGGTTCGAGTTGTCGTCGGGTCAGCGGTCGGGAGTGGAAATTCAGTACCCCATAATTCTACTGTAACGGATGCGACCTGAGTAGCGCCAGACCTCACCCCCCAGCCCCCCTCTCCTGCAAGGAGAGGGGGGAGCAAGACCGGATCAGAGGGAGACGTGACGTTCACAGACACGCCTCCGGCTCCCCCTCTCCTTGCAGGAGAGGGGGCTGGGGGGTGAGGTCTTCGCAGCGATGTACTCTGATCCCTTCTTTGCCCATGTACTATTTCAGGAGACGGCCCCTTCCGCACCCTGGCTATCCGTTACAGTAGAACTAGGCAGAGCGTCCGCAGAACATTCCCACGCGGAGCGTGGGAACGAGAAAAGGAACCATCCCTTCTCGTCCCCACGCTCCGCGTCGATCTCGTTCCCACGCTCCGCGTGGGAATGCCCTGCGGACGCTCTGCGTCCCGTGTCGTTGCGACTCGTGTATAAACGATAGCCCGCATCCGAACCCTACGGGATCGCCAAAACCGAATCGTGAGTAGTTGCCCGATGGCAACGTCTCGGCGAAGTACGCTACCACTCCCTGGGTCCGCGCGGGAGCGTCGAATGGTTGTCGAGCCTGTACCGTCTTTAGTATCGTAACTCTGTGCGGGCCGATTCGGTCGGCCCCGCCTGGAAGACCGACGATCCAACGACTCCTGGGAGAATGATGATGCGAATGCTGTCCCTGTCCGCGCTTGCTCTGTGTGCGGTCGTTTTCTCGGCGCGTGCCGAGGATAAGGCGAAGGCCGACCCCAAAGTCCCGGCGGTCCTCAACTTCGAGATGAAGGACATCGACGGTAAGGATGTCAAACTCTCGAAATACGCGGGCAAAGTCATCCTGTTCGTCAACGTGGCGAGCAAGTGCGGCAAGACGCCGCAGTATGACGCCCTCCAGGCGATCAACGAGAAGTACACGAAACAAGGCTTCGTCGTCATCGGCATCCCGGCGAACGAGTTCGGCAAGCAGGAGAAGGGCACGAACGCCCAGATCAAGGAATTCTGCACCAAGGAGTACGGCGTCAAGTTCCCGATGATGGCCAAGGTCGTCGCCAAGGGCGAGGGCATTTGCCCGCTGTACAAGCACCTGACCTCCAAGACGACGAACCCGAAGTTCGGCGGAGACATCAAGTGGAACTTCACCAAGTTCCTCGTCAACAAGAAAGGCGAGGTCGTCGCCCGCTTCGAGCCGGACACCACGCCGGACTCCACGGAAGTGATCGAGGCCATCGAGACCGCGCTGAAGCAGTGATTCGCCGACACTCGGATGCGCAGGGAGGGTTGCTCCGGGACATCCGGGGCGAACCCTCTTCGCTTTCATGGCTAGGACCGTCGAGGTGCCTCGTGGCGGAGCAACAACAGACGAACTACCACCACCTGTTCGGGTTGATGGTGCAAGACTTCTTCCGGGGCACGCCGTGCGAGGTCGAACTCGAGCGCGACCTCTCGGTGAAGTCCCAGTTCCTCGATGTCCTCATCCTGCACAAGACAGCCGCCATCCTCGACCGCGTCTTGCCCGACGGCCTCGAAGGGCACCTCGCCGAATACAATCTCATCACGTTTAAATCCCATCGCGAGGCACTGACGGGCTGGTCCATCCTCGAGCTGCTCGGCCACTACGTCAACCTCCGTAAGCAGGCCAGCCCGAACTTCGACGACCTCTTGCCGGAAGACCGGTTCCTCCTCTTCGCCATCTGCGCGAGAGAGCCGGTCGGCCTTGCCGGCCTGGTCGATCTGGCCGAGGTCCAAACGGGTGTCTACGAGATCGACCTGGGCTTGGCGACGGTCCGGGTGATCGTGGCGGGTCTGCTGCCCCAGACGGAGCCGAACGCGCTGTTGCACCTGTTCAGCGCGTCGCGGTCTCTGCTAGAATACGGCAGGCAGCACTGCCCGGTCCGTTCGCCGGAGACGAGTACCCTGGTAGCGGATCTGTGCGCGGGCTACACGGTGGAGGGGTTGACCATGCCGATTACGATGGAAGAATACATCCGCAACTCCCGGAAGCGGACCATCCAGGAAGCTTCCGTCGAAGAGCGTCTCGAAGGCATCCCGTCCGAGCAGCGTCTCGAGGGCATCCCGTCCGAGCAGCGTCTCGAGGGCATCCCGACTGAGCAAATCATAGATACGCTCTTCACCCAGACTCTGACTCCCGAGGCGCGGGAGAAACTCCGTCGTCTGTACGAGGAACTGCCCCCGGCTTGATCGCACAGTCCCGCCTCTGTCCTTTCTCGTTATCGCCCCCGTTCGAGACCCTCGCATGACCGCTTCCCCTCTCGTCCAGCGCCTGACCGCCGTCGTCGGCGCGGGTGCCCTGATCTCTTCCCCGTCCGAGCTGCTCGTCTACGAGTGCGACGGCTACACCATCGAGAAGAACCGCCCCGATGTCGTGGTCTTCCCCACGTCCACGGAGCAGGTCGTCGGGATCGTCCGCGTGTGCAACGAGTCGAACGTCCCGTTCGTCCCGCGCGGCGCGGGGACGAGCCTCGCGGGCGGCTGCTTGCCCGTCGGCGGGGGCGTCGTCGTCTCGCTGGCCCGCATGAAGCGGATCCTCGAGGTGGACTATCGCAATCGCTTCGCCGTCGTCGAGCCGGGCGTCGTCAACCTCTGGCTCACGAACCACCTCAAGCCCCAGGGCTACCACTTCGCCCCGGACCCCTCCTCGCAAGGTGCTTGCACGATCGGCGGCAACGTCGCCACCAACTCCGGCGGGCCGCACACGCTCAAGTACGGCGTCACGGTCAACCACGTCCTCGGCACCGAGATGGTCATGCCCGACGGCCGGGTCGTCCTCACCGGCGGACCCGCCGAGGACTCGCCCGGCTACGACCTGACGGGCGTCGTCGTAGGCTCCGAAGGGACGTTCGGCATCGTCACGCGGATCTGGGTGCGGATCACGCGCAACCCCGAGGCGTACCGGACGCTGCTCGGCGTCTTCGAGACCGTGGACGACGCCACGGCGACGATCAGCGACCTCATCGGCGCGGGCATCATCCCCGCCGCCCTCGAGATGCTCGACGCCCCGATCATCAAGGCCGTCGAGGCGGCCTTCCAGTTCGGCTTCCCGCTCGACGCCGGGGCGGTCCTCATCATGGAGGTCGATGGGCTCGACGCGGGCCTCGACCAGGCTTCCGAGCGCATGACCCAGGCGGCGATGCGCAACAAGGCCCGCGAAGTCCGCCGGGCCGACACCGACGCCGAGCGCCAGTTGCTCTGGAAGTCGCGCAAGCAAGCCTTCGGCGCGATCGGCCGGCTGTCGCCGAGCTACTGCACGCAGGACGGAGTCGTCCCAAGGACGAAGCTCCCGGAGATGCTGAATTCGATCCGGCGCATCAGCGCGAAGTACCGCATCGAAATCTGCAACGTCTTCCACGCCGGGGATGGGAACATCCACCCGATCCTCCTTTTCGACGAGCGCGACGCCGACCAGGTCCAGCGCGTCCTCGGCGCGAGCCACGAGATCCTCGACGAGTGCATCAACATGGGCGGCAGCGTGACGGGCGAGCACGGCATCGGCGTCGAGAAGATCGACCTCATGCCGAAGCTATTCACGCCCGAAGATTTGGCGATGATGCGCCGATTGCGCGATGCCTTCAACCCCGACAACCGATGCAGCCCCCGGAAGATGCTGCCGACCGCCGGGGCGTGCATCGAGCAACACAAGGCGGGGCGGCACGCGGCGATGTGAGGGAGATTCGGAACACCGCCCGCCTTGCAGAATGACCTCTGACGTGGTGCAATGATTAGTGGGAAAAGTGCCAGGACAACCGAGGGGATTCGAGTGAGTACGAATGGCGGAGTCGCGGCGGCGGTTGTGAGAGTGGGAATTGCAGTCTTCGAGAGGGCCGCTCCCAAAGGCATCGCCTGGGTAAAGTCCCTCTTTTTCGGCAAGACTATCGTCGTCATCGGGCAATCCCGCGCAGGAAAGACGAGCTTTGTGGATTTCTTGAGGCACGGGATCTTCGAGGACGAAAGTGACACCGGAAGGACGCTGGAAAAGACAACGTCCGGTCGATTCGATGTGAAACTTGGCAAGGACAAGACTCTGGAACTGATCGTCGAGTCGGTCAGCGACCTGCCGGGTCAGGTGGGAGCAACGGAACATGCGAACGAGACGTATAAGGAGAATCCTCACGCCGTGGTGCTGCTGCTCGACCTAGCCACGCCCCTGAAGGGAGAACCGGATCGCAGTTCCGTAGGGTGGCTCACCACCTACTGCGATCGGCTGGAAACGCTCTGGAGAGCGAACAAGAAAAAGAAGAAGAACAAGATTCAGTCTTTCGTCGTCCTGTTGAACAAAAAAGACAAGGTGAAGGACAGCACTGTCAAGAAGTGCGTATTCGAAGCCAAGAAGGTTCTCGAAAAGGAGCTGAAGGACGCCCTCGGTAGTATCACCGACGACGTATCCGTCTTGCCCTGCTGCTTGGTGAACAACTCGAACGGCCCGAAGTTAGCGGAGAGCGCGGTCATCCACATCGCCAAATCGCTAGGAGGCTAACGATGAGCGTCGATACGGAAAAACTAGTTAGGGCAGATGCCGCCATCAACGAAGTGCTGCACACCACTATAGCCACCCGTCCAGATCAGGATATGATGCGACAGATGCTCCTCCAGGAGCATCAAGAATTTCTTCGTTCTGAGAGGGCTGCCCAAATCGTCGGACGTTCCCTCTGTACGGCGGGATGCCTCGCAATTTGTTTCAGTGCCAGCACCGGCCCCGCTGTGACCATTGGATTGGCGGTGGTGGTCCTGGTCGTCGTCTGCTATTGGCGTGTTCAACAGAGGTGGACGAGGTTGCAAATACGGTTACTTGAGAAGTGGCTACTTAGTCAAAGCTCAGCCGCAGACACTTTCATCCGGTGGAAATGGGAAGCCAGTAGCGCCGAGGCAAACACCGCGAGTCTACTACTAACGCTCGAGCCGTTCGTGTGGATGAGTCTCGCATGTGTCATCACA
>JANXSH010000031.1 GCA_025356615.1 Planctomycetia bacterium
GGGTCGAGGTCGGCTCACCAGCGCGAACGGGGGCACCGCTCGGCAACAGACAGGGAATCAAGAGGAGTGCGGCAACGGATAATGGTATGAACCTGGACAACTTCATTACCCAGGACTCCTTTCCTTCTCATTTTCTACTTCGCTGGGCCTCTCCTCCTGTTCCGGAAGGAGATCCTTTCGAGCGATCGGTCTTAGCAAATACCCCCCCCGAAAAGAAGGCCAACCGTCGGCGACGGCGACGCCGATCGTATTCGTACAGGTTCCCTTGTGAGGACGCCCCGCCCGACCCTCGAATATAGGGACGTACCGCCCCCCCAATCTCGCGCCCCAACCTCGGGCGTGACAGAATCCCTCGCGTCTGCCATAATACCCCTTCGCCGCGTCCTCTGTGGTACTGTCATGCGCATCGTGATGATGGGCACCGGCCTGTTCGCCGAGCCGACGTTCGAGAAATTGCTCGCCTCGACGCAGGTCGTCGGCCTGTTCACGCAGCCCGACCGCGCGACGGGCAGTGAACGCGGCAGCACGCGCCAGACCGGGCGCGGCATGAAGGTCATCGCCGCCGAACACCCCGGCGTCGTCGTCCACCAGCCCGAGAGCGTCAACACGCCCGAGGGCGTCGGCATGTTGCGAAACCTCGCGCCGGACCTGCTCGTCGTCGCCGCCTACGGGCAGATCTTGTCAGCGGAGGTCCTCGCGGTGCCGCGCGTCGGGGCGATCAACGTCCATGCGTCTCTGTTGCCGAAGTATCGCGGGGCCGCCCCGATCGCCTGGGCGATCTACCACGGCGAGACGCACACCGGCGTCACCATCATCCGCATCTCGACCGGCCTCGACGCGGGCGAGATGCTCGCCGTGGAGGCGTCGCCCATCGGCCCCGACGAGACGGCCGGCGATGTCGAAGCACGCCTCGCCCACACCGGGGCCGAGTTGGCAATGGGCGTCGTCGCGCGGATGGCCGTCGGCCCCGTCTCGGGGACGAAGCAAGACCTCGCGCTCGTGACCAAGGCACCGAAACTGAAGAAGGAACACGGCGTGATCGACTGGACGAAGTCCGCCGATCGGGTCTACTGTCAAGTCCGCGCCATGCACCCCTGGCCGACGCCTTACACCTTCTGGCACCGTGCCGGGCAACCCGCGCTGAGGCTCATCGTCCACCGGGCGAGTCCGCGACTCGCCTCGCCGGAGGAGCAGGGGGCACCGGGCACTCTGTTACCGATGATGGATCGATTGGGTGTCGTCGCCGGAGAGGGGACGGTCCTCGATGTGACCGAACTCCAGCCCGCCGGCAAGAAACGCATGTCCGCCGCCGACTTCCTGCGCGGGCGCCGGGTGTTGCCCGGCGACCGCCTCGCCCCGGAGATCCTCTCGTGACCAAGAAGCTCTACATCGAAACGGTCGGCTGCCAGATGAACGTGCTGGACAGCGAGCTCGTCGTCGGCACCCTCCGGCGGCACGGCTACACGCTCACCCACCAGACCGCCGACGCCGACGTGATCTTCTTCAACACCTGTAGCGTCCGCGAACACGCCGAGGATAAGATCTACAGCGCCCTGGGCCGACTGCGCGGCCACATGGCACGCCACCCCGACAAGGTTTTGGGTGTTTTGGGCTGCATGGCGCAGAAGGACCAGGAAAAGATCCTGAAGCGCGCGCCGTTCGTGGACATCATCTGCGGCACCGGCCAGCTCGCCCAGTTGCCCGAACTGATCGAACAGGCCAGGGCAACCGGCGAGGTCCAATTCGCCCTGTCGCTGGCGCGCAACGAGGCGTCGCGCAACGACGTGACCGCCAGCTTCGAGAGCTTCGACCCGATGCGCGACCCGAGCATGAGGCCGACGCCCTTCCAGGCGTATGTCCGCGTGCAGATCGGCTGCGACAAGTTCTGCACCTACTGCGTCGTGCCCAGCACGCGCGGCCCGGAGCAGGCCCGCCACCCCGAACACATCGCCGCCGAGGTCCGCCAACTCGCCGACGAGGGCTGCAAGGAGATCACGCTGTTAGGGCAGACGGTGAACAGCTACCGCTTCGCGCACGGCGACGGTCGCGTGACACGCTTCAGCGACCTCATCGCGAGCGTCCACGACACGCCGGGACTCGAACGCATCAAGTTCGTCACCAGCTTCCCGCGCGACATGAGCGACGACCTACTCGACGTGGTGCGGACGCTGCCGAAGGTCGCCGAGTACCTCCACGTCCCGGCGCAGTCCGGCTGCGACGAGGTACTCAAACGCATGAAACGGCTCTACACCGTGGGATTCTACCGCGATATGCTCGCGCGCTGCCGGGAGAGGGTGCCGGGGGTGACGATCTCGAGCGACTTCATCGTCGGCTTCTGCGGCGAGACGGAGGAGTCGTTCCAGAAGTCCTGCGACCTCGTCGCCGAGGCGCGGTTCAAGAACAGCTACATCTTCAAGTACAGCACGCGCCCCGGCACCAAGGCCGACGACCTGTATCCCGACGACATCCCCGAGGAGGTCAAGAAACGCCGTAATAACGACTTGCTCATGATCCAAAATGCCGTTTGTCTCGAGGACCACCAAAAACAGGTAGGCCGAACCGTCGAGGTGCTGGTCGAAGGCGCGAGCAAGTCCTTCCGGCGCGGCGAGAAGACGCCGGACGCGCGGGGGTTGGTGCAACTCACCGGGCACTCGGCGAACGATCACATCGTCGTATTCGACGGCAACCCGCGCCTCATCGGCCAGATGCTCACCCTGAAGATCCGCGAGGCGACCTCGTTCACGCTGTTCGGCGAGGTCGTCACGGACGAGTACGTCGGCGTCGAGCGGGCGTGCGAGGTGCCGGTAGTGACGGGGGGGAGGCGGTTCGGGCTGCCGTTGGTGTGAGAATCACAGGTCGGATAAGAACACCGCCGCTCGCTGGAATTTCTCGAACGATGCGCTGTTCGAAGCGGCATCGATGACCGCGTCCAGTCGGTCAAAATCCTCGAAAGCGTGGACGGCCTTCCCGAAGTCTTCCGGCACGAGGCCGAACCTTCGCCGGAGGGTGCGTAGCAGCACCTCCTTCTTCGCCCGACGACGGACTTCTTCGCTGCTGTCTCTATGAACCTCGTCGAACGCTCGCCGGCGTGCGAGGCCGGCGGACAACTCCGCCCACAGGGATTCCATCGACCGCATCTCTTCCCATCCCTTCTACAATTCGGGCCACGCCGCGACCTGTTACGGCGAACCGATGCGTCCACCCCGATGCGGTCCGCATCCAGGCCGACGCCAAATTCACAGGCCCGTCGTGCGTCGGAAATCGTCGATGGAGGCGCTCGACAGGGCACTATCGACGATGGCATCCAGGCGGGCGAGGTCATCGACGCCCCGGATGGCTTGCTCCAGATCCGCCGGCAGGATGGCCTGCGTTCGTCGTAGGATGCGCAGGAGCGTCGCCACCCTCCCGCCGCGCTCACCCTTCTGCTCGGCCAGGGCCGTCCACTCCTCGAATACTTCTGATTTGACCACGTTCAACCCCTCCAATGTTTCACGCCACGCCTCGCGGCAACCGGCCGCCTCGGCGAAGTATTGCGTCAGCGGGATCACCCGTAGCACGTCGGCGTCGGTCTGCTGTTTCGCCAGTCGGACCCATTCCGAGATGATACCCGCCTGATACCCTCCTTGGAACAGCGGAATCCACGGCAACAGTGCCGCCGGTGCTTTGCCCGTCTCGATGCGACGCAGCGTCTTATCTGCGCGATAGCGCGACAGGTTGCGTTCGACGATGCCGAGGGTTGTCAGCAACTTCGTCCCCGACAGCTTCATCTTCCGAGAGGAGCGCCCGCGCCCGCGCAGGTTCACCACGACGAGGCCCACTTCGAATCGGTCGCCGCGCAGCTCCGTCGGGTGGTAGCCCGTCCACAGACCACTGAGAGGCTGTGAATTATTAGATGTTTGTACAGTAAACAGGTTCAGAATTCGACGTAAGTCATTAAATTTCGACCCATTTTTGACGGGCTACAGTGTACAAATGACTAATTATTCACAGCCTCTGAGATAGTTCAGGCCGCGACCGAACATCAGGGGGTCGGGATCGATCTGGAACTCGACGGGGACCGCCCAGGGCACGCCATCGAGGACGCGGTCGCGGAGGTGTGCGACGGTGTCACAAATGCGGTCAGATTGTCCGGGCCAGGGCAAAGCGCGCGTATCGAGCCATTCGACGAAGTCGAGTTGGCCCGGTGGCAATCGCAACAGCCACGTCAGCAGTGGTACCGCGCACTGGCGGAGAAGGTAGCGACACGCCTGATCGTAGATGTTTTCGGGCACCGTGGGATCTCCTGGGTGGATTCGTCCATTGTATGCGATCATCACGCCCCCTTGAACCCTCCGCCATTTCCCGCGAAGATAGTCTTTGTCTTCTCCCCCGCCAGTGCTGGAGTGCGACGTGCAAGCCGACCAGCTCCGCCTTTGTCTGGAGTCGCCCGACGCGGCCACGCCCCTGTTCGGCGTGTTGGGGTTACGCGATCGCGGCCAGGGCTATCGCGATCTGGTCCGACTCGCCGAGCGCCTCGGGATGGACGCCCTCAGCCAACTCACCGCGCCGCTGGCCCGGCTCCTCCCGCGCAACGCCGACCCCGACATGGCGCTGAGCAACCTCGAGCGCTTCTTCGCCCACGCCGACGGCCCCGCCTTGTTGCCCGCGCTGCTCGACACGCGCGCCCGGCCCCTGGAGGTTCTCCTGGCGTTGTTCGGCACGAGCCAGATGTTCTCGGACCTGCTCGCGCAGCACCCCGAATACCTCGACATGGTGCGCGTCCCGCTCCGCCGCAGCCCCAGCGTCACCGAGCT
>JANXSH010000070.1 GCA_025356615.1 Planctomycetia bacterium
ATGACGCCGAGGGCTGGTGGTGGGCCTCGCTTCGCTCGACCCACCCTACAAATTTTAGACCAACACCACCATGACCCCTCTCCTCTCAGTCCGCGACATCCGCAAATCGTTCCCCGGCGTCAAGGCGCTGGACGGGGTGTCGTTGCGCCTCGACCCCGGCGAGATCCTCGCCGTCGTCGGCGAGAACGGCGCGGGCAAATCGACGCTCATGAAGATCGTCGCCGGGGTGTACACCCCCGACGAGGGGGCGTTCGCGATCGACGGCAAGCCGGTCGCCTTCGCGGGAGTCGGCGACGCGATGAAGCTAGGGATCGTACTGATCCACCAGGAACTCAACCTCGCCGAGAACCTCTCGGTCGCCGCGAACATCTTCCTGGGCCGGGAACTCGTCCGCGTCGGCTCGCTCGGCTGGCTCGACGATGCCGCCATGACCGCTCGCAGCCGTGACCTCCTCGCCCGTGTCGGCCTCGATGTCTCGCCGCGCGCCCTCGTCGGCACTCTGCCGCCGGGCCAGCGCCAACTCGTCGAGATCGCCCGCGCCCTGTCACTCGACGCCCGGCTCATCATCATGGACGAGCCGACCTCCAGCCTCACGCAGAAAGAAACCGATCGGCTCTACAAGGTCATCGAAGACCTGAGGAAGCAAAACGTCGCCATCCTGTACATCTCCCACCGCCTCGCCGAGGTCAAGCGCGTCGCCGACCGCGTCACGGTCCTGCGCGACGGCCGCAACGCCGGCGAACTCGCGCGCGACGAGATCAGCCACGAGTCGCTCGTCCGCCTCATGGTGGGCCGCGACCTGCGCCAGTTCTACCCCCGTCGCCACGCGATCAGCGAGGGCACACGCACGCGCCTCGCGGTGCGCGACCTCACGTTCGCCGGGGGCCGGGATCCGGTGTCGTTCGAGGTCCGCGCGGGCGAGATCGTCGGCATGTCGGGCCTCGTCGGCGCGGGCCGGACCGAACTCGCCGAGGCGCTGTTCGGCTTGCGGGCCATCACCGGCGGCGTCGTCCGGCTCGACGAGGCCGAGGTGAAGACGAGCGGCCCGCCGTCGTCGATCGCGGCGGGCCTGCTGCTCGTCCCCGAAGACCGCCGCAAGCACGGCCTCGTCCTGAGCGAGACGATTCGCGACAACCTCATCCTGCCCAACCTCGCCTCTCTCAGCATCCTCGGCTGGATCGTCCGATCGCGCGTGGGGAGGCTGTGCGCCGACCTCATGAGTCGGCTGAAGGTGCGGGCTTCCGGGCCGGGGCAGATCGTCGGCCAGCTCTCCGGCGGCAACCAACAGAAGATCGTCCTCGGCAAGTGGCTGGCCCGTCAGCCCCGCGTCCTCATCCTCGACGAGCCGACGCGCGGTGTCGATGTCGGCGCGCGCAGCGAAATCTACGGCCTCATGGACCAGTTGGCCGGGCAGGGCGTCGCGATCCTGATGATCTCGAGCGACATGGAAGAAGTCCTCGGCATGAGCGACCGGATCATCGTTCTTCACGAAGGCCGCGTGGCGGGGGAACTGACGCGCGCGCAGTTCAACGAAGAAGCCGTGATGAAGTTGGCGACCGGGGGATAACCGCCGCTTGCGGCTTAGCGTTTTCTCTTTTTTCCCGAAGTGTGGATACCTCATTCATGAAGCGCTTGCTCGGTGTGGTGTTCTTGGTGGCGTTGTTGTACGGCATGTTGCTGGCTCGCAATCCGGCGGCACGCTCTGCGGATAATCTCCGCGACATCGCCAATCTGCACGGCTTCTACGGGGTCTTGACCCTGGGCGTTGCTGTGCTGATTATCACCGGCGGGATCGATCTGTCGATCGGTTCGGTCGTGGGCTTGAGTGCCGTCTGCTTCATCTCGTTGATGCGCGAGGGCGTTCGTCCCACCGTGGCCCTGGGGACCGTCATGGTCGGGGGGATGTTCATCGGCTTGCTCAATGGGGTTCTGGTTACGCAGTTGAAATTGCAACCGTTCCTCGTGACCCTGTGCGGACTCTTCGTGTATCGCGGGCTGGCGCGGATTCTCTCGGATCGC
>JANXSH010000118.1 GCA_025356615.1 Planctomycetia bacterium
AGGTCGAGCAGGAACGCCGCCACCAGGTCGAGCAGGCGTCGGAGAAGGCGCGCCGCTTGGCCGACGAGGAGTTGACGATCCAGCAACACGACCTCGACGCCCGGCGGATCGGTCGCGAACTGGAAGACGCGCGGCGACGACTCGACCTCGAGCGCGCCCGCGCCGAACTCCAACGCCTCCAGGCGGAGACGGCCATCGACCGCGAGAACCTCGACCACGCCGCCCGCAGTAAGCGCGAGGAGCGCGATGTCGAAGTCCTGGCCCGCCGCCGGGTGGTCGAGAACGACCTGAGCGAGGCACACGTCAAGGCGCAACTGATCTCGCGGCTCCCCGAGATCGCCCAGGCGATGCCGAAGCCGGACGAGCTACGGTCGATCCAGATCAACGGCGACGGCGCGACGGGCGTGACGGGTTTGCTGGCGCAGATGCTGCAATCGTTGGAGGGGCTGGCGGCTGGGAATGGCCGAAAAGGGTAAGCGGCGAAGGGGCGATCATTCTTTCCCGAGCAGCAAGTCGAGAACCCAACAGCCCCGGACGTGCGGGCCTGGCCCTCGCAGGTGAGTGAGGATGTCAGGGATATCGCATCCGGCTTCTTCCAGGGCGTCGGAGAGGACAGCAAGACGAGCGGGGTCGAGTTGGCCGGAAGGGAGGATGCGCTCTTCGTAGGCGGCTTGGGCGAGGGTGGTCACGGTTGGTATGAGCCAAGCGGGGACAATGCTAACAGTGCGGAAGGGGTTGCCGAAGATGTCCTTCACTATGACCACGTCAACCAGCACCCAAGTGTGAAAGTGGAAGGGGAGCCGCACAACTTGGTCCATCGGCTTTGCAAGGCAACGCTTGGCGTAGACGACGATTGCTGCCCGCACGAAGTCCTGATTTGCTACGGCATCGACCACCACAGTATCTGCTCTTTGCCATGCCCTCTCTCTGTCTTGCTCATGGGCCTCTCCGTCTGCATACTCCTCGGCAACCTCGACCGCTTGTTTACTCCGTTCGTCGTCAAACTGCGTCCAGAGTTTACGAGCATAGGCACAGGCGAACAGGCGCACTTTGCGATTATTTGCATTTACTCGCAGAACGACATCCAGCATCGGAGTTGGGTCAGTGCATTCCAGCCACTCGCTCTCGGTCACGGCGTCACTCCTTTCCGAGAAGCAAATCGACCGCCCAGCAACCCCGGACATGCGGGCCAGGGCTGCGCAGGTGGGAGAGCATGTCGGCGTGATCGCATCCGGCTTCTTCGAGGGCGTCGGAAAGGATGGCGAGGCGAGCGGGGTCGAGTTGGCCGGAAGGGAGGATGCGCTCTTCGTAGGCGGCTTGGGCGAGGGTGGTCACGTTCGAGGTCAGCCAGATGGAGTTAATGGCAACAGGGCGGAAGGGGTTGCAGAAGATGTCACGAAAGATGCCGACTAGCCTTGCCTTGGCTGCCGCCTCCTCCGCTTCCACCGCCGTTATCGCTGCCGCCCACGCCACTGCTCTCACCGCCGCTTTCGCCGTCATTCTTGCCGCCTTTCTTGCCACCTTTTCTGACGCCCATGCCGCCGCCCACGCAGCCGTACCCCTCGTCACACTCGCCGCATTGTACGCTGTTAATAGTTCAACACTTGTGGCTTCCCCATCGGCAAATCGTTCTGCGGCTTCGACAGCAAATCGACTCCGCTCATCAGACATACGATTCCAGATGTCTCGACAGCACGAACAAGCGAAGTGGCGTAGTTTTCGCTCGCTGGTCTTGCGACGGAGACATTTCAGCATCGGCGTCGAGTCGGTGCATTCCAGCCACTCGCTCTCGGTCATCGGCGTCCCCTCCCGTAGTTCCTCACAGGCCAGGGTAAGCGACTCTCTCCCACTTGTCCAGCATCCTCGAGGCGGTGGCGGATGACGCAAACGGAACCAAGCCGAGACCAAGCGAGGCTACCAGGTAGGTCCGCCGAGCCGAGGCGGACCGGGAGGCACGGCGAGTGACTGTCCCTCTCCCGTGGGTGAGGCGCTCTCTGCCCGGCGAGCCACCCGGTCCCGCTCGGCTCGCGGGACCTACCGACAGTCGCCCACCAAGCCTTGACCTCCCCCGATACAATGGCAGCGGGACCACGATCACCCGTTCGTCTCGGGGAGCATGCCATGTCTCGCTTCTGGGCACATTTCATCAGTAACGGCGGCGCGGACTTCGCCTCGGAGTCGGAGTCGGCTGGGGCGAACACTCGTACAGGCTCCTAGTACGCACCATCCCGCCCTGTCAGCGTCTCCCCCGATCTCCTATGCTGACTCCATCGCCCGCTCTTTTCCCCTGCGGACTCCCCGACTCATGGAACAGTCCACTCGCGGCGCTCTCCGGCTGTTCCAAATCGCCGGTGTCGATGTCTACATCCACTGGTCCTGGTTCCTGATCGGCATCTGGCAGGTCAGCATCGAGCGACCGGCGGGGTCCGACTACCTCGTCCCGGCCTGGAAGGCCGCCGAATACGTCACCTTCTTCGCCATCATCCTGCTCCACGAGTTCGGCCACGCGCTGGCTTGTCGTTCGGTCGGGGGTCGCGCGGATTGCATCGTCTTGTGGCCGCTGGGCGGCATCGCCTACGTCGCGCCGCCGCCCCGCCCCGGCGCGTTCCTGTGGAGCATCGTCGGCGGGCCGCTGGTCAACCTGCTGCTCGTCGCGCCGCTCTACGGGCTGGTCGTGCTGAGTCACACCCTCGACTGGGGGGAGACGATGCCGGACCTGGCGCGGTTCGTCAACATCATGAACATCGGCAACCTCTTACTCCTCGTCCTGAACCTCGTCCCGGTCTATCCGCTCGACGGAGGGCAGATCCTCCACGCGCTGCTCTGGTATCCCCTGGGGCGCTGGGAGAGTCTTCGCGTCGTCGGGGCGCTGGGCATGTTCCTGGGCGGGAGCCTGTTCCTGAGCGGGGCGTTCGTCTTCCTGGTCCTGGGAGTGTACGCCGGTCAGGGGGAAGCGATTCTGGGCGGCTTGATCGCCATCATCGCCCTGTTCGTCGCCTTGCGCTCCTACGTCGCCTATCAGCAGGCCAGCGCGGGTCTCGCCCTCTTGGCGCTTCCCCGCCACGATTCCTGTGCTTGCCCCGCGTGCAAGGTCGCACCCCCGAAGGGGACGTTCTGGGTGTGCGAACACTGTGAGACTCGCTTCGACCTTTTCGCCGGGCGTGGGCGCTGCCCCGCCTGCGGGGCGTGGTATCTCGCCCCGGCGTGCGTCCACTGTCACAAGAAATCCCACATCGACCGGTGGTTCGACCCGAATTCGACGGCCGAGTTGCCCCCCGAGCCGGTTCACGACCCTCACGAGACGGAGATGTCATGACCCGCCCTCACGCGGAGGTCGCCGTCGTCGGGGCCGGCATCGTCGGCCTCGCGCACGCCTGGGCCGCCGCCCGGCGCGGCCTCTCGGTCTTGCTCTTCGAGCGATCCTCGCGTTCTCTGGGGGCATCGGTCCGCACCGCCGGCGCGATCTGGCCGATCGGCCAGCCCGGCGACCTCTACTTCCAGGCGATGCGCAGCCGGGACCGATGGATCGAACTATCGCAAAAGGCGGGCGTCTGGGTCAACGACTGCGGTTCGCTCCACCTCGCCACGGAGCCGGACGAGAAGGCCGTCCTGGAGGAGTTCCAGGCGCGGGCGAGCGGGGCCGGGATCGCCTGCGAGCTGCTCGACCCCCGTCAGGCCGTCGCCCGCTGCCCCGCCGTGCGAGGCGACCGCGTCCAAGCGGCGCTCTACAGCCCGACGGAGTGCTGCGTCGATCCCCGGCAGGCACTGGCCCGACTCCCGACCTACCTCGCCGACGCCTTCAAAGTGAGGCCACACTTCGACACCTTCATCACGCGCATCGACGGGACGACGCTCCACGCCGCCGACGGACGTTCCTGGCGGGCCGATCGCGTGTTCGTCTGCTCCGGCGACGACTTCCGCACACTCTACCCCGCCGCCTTCGCCGGCGCGGGCCTCCGCGTCTGCAAACGCCAGATGCTCCGCACCGCGCCGCAGCCGAACCGCTGGCGACTCGGCCCCCACATCGCGGGTGGCCCGACGCTCGCTCACGGCAGCACGTTCGAGGGATGCCCCAGCCTGGGTAGACTCCGCGAACGAGTCGCGGCAAACATGCCGGACCACCTCCGCTTCGGTATCCAGGTGGTGGCATCGCAAAATCAGCTCGGCGAAGTGGTGATCGGCGGCTCGCACGAATACGACGGCGACCTCTTCGACAAGGTAGCCATCGACACGCTCGTCCTCGACTCGCTCCGCGAAATGATCCGACTGCCCGACGACCGCCCAGCGGTCCGCTGGCATGGCACCTATGCCGAGTACCCTGGTGGGCCGATCTTCACCGCGACGCCACATCCGGGGGTGTCCATCCAGGTGGCGACGGGCGAGACCGGATTGACGATGGCGTTCGGGCTGGCGGATGCGTGGTGGGAGACCGAGGGGTGAGAGTCCGTCTGGAACTTTACCCGTTGGACTTCGCCGGACGATTAGTTCGTTGACAACTCACCAGCGCAAACCCACAATGAGCAATACCTGGGGGTCTTCATCGGATGGGTCGCCCGTGGCACCGAACTCGCACTCGATCACTCGCTGGCTCGACGCCCTTCGCACCGGCGACGCCCTTGCAGGCCGGATGGTCTGGGAACGGTTCCTCGACCGGATGCTCGCCGTCGCCCGGCGTCGGCTGGTCGGCGCGTCGCGCCGCGTCGCCGACGAGGACGACGTGGTCGTCGTCGCCTTCGAGCGATTCCTCCACGGCGTGCGCCAGGACCGATTCCCGCGTCTTCGGGATCGAGACGACCTGTGGGCCATCCTGTTCACGCTGACGGAACGCGCCGCCTCGAATCAGCAGCGCGATCAGGATCGCGACAAGCGCGGCGGCGGCGAGGTGCTCGGCGACTCGGCGCTGGAGGGGGTCGAGGCCGTTGCCCCCGGCCCGACTCCCGCCGACGAGGTTTTGCTACAGGAGAACATGGCCCGACTGCTGGCTGCCCTGGGTGACGAGGAGCTGCGCCGGATCGCCCTGGCCCGCATGGAAGGTTACAGCAACGCCGAGATCGCGGGCCGGATCGGCCGCGCGGAATCGACGGTCGAACGCCGTCTGGGACTCATCCGCGCGACATGGCGATCGATAGGCGAAGGCGAGGCCGATTTTTCGTGAGGGGTGTTGGGGGCCAACAGGTATCTTGGTGTAGAGGGATCGTTCCCCGGCAACGCCCGGCCCTAAAGGACCGGGCTAAAAACCAAAGCCCCGTGAACGGGGCTAGAGACCAGGCTGACTCACCATGCGGAACCCCCGTCTTCAGCCCTGTTCACGGGGCTTTGGTTCTTAGCCCGGTCCTTTCGGGCCGGGCTATCCGACGTACCGCCACCAGCAGGAGTCTTCTCGTGTCTACCTCGCACGATCCCGAAACCCTGACTCAGTTGAAGCAGATCGACGAACTCTGCCTGCGCTTCGAGGATGCCTGGCGGGTCGGCTCGCCCCTGCCGTTGGAGACCTATCTGGACTCTGCCGGCTCCGCGAGTCGTGGGGAACTGCTCGGCGAGTTGCTTCTCGTGGAGTGGAGCTATCGGTTCGAGGCCGGAGACTCGTTCTTCCAAGGCGAATACGCCCAGCGCTTCGCCGACCATGTCCCGGACGTGACCGCCGCCTGGGAGCGCTGGAAGGATCGCGACAATTCCCTGTATGCGACGATCGGCCCGTCCGCAGACACACAACCCGCGCCAATGCCGCCCTCGCCGTGGTTGCCGGTGGTCCCCGGCTGCGAAAAGGTCGAGCCGATCGGCGAGGGCGGCATGGGCGAGGTGTTCCGGGCCTACGACACGAACCTGCGCCGCCACGTTGCCGTGAAGCGCGTGCGCCTGGAGCGCGAGTCGCCCGATCGTCTGAGGCGATTCCGCACCGAGGCCGAGGCGCTGGCCCGGCTGGGCCACCCGCACATCGTCACCGCTCACGCCTATCACGACGACGCGGGAAGGCCGCTGCTGGTGATGGAGTACGTCGCCAACGGCTCGCTCACCAGCCATCTGGGGACGTTCCCCTGCCGCCTGCCGCGGCGGCCCGCCTGGTGGCCGTCCTGGCCTGGACCGTCGAGGCAGCCCATCAGGCCGGCGTCGTCCACCGCGACCTCAAGCCGGACAACGTCCTGATGGCCGACCCCGTCGCTGGCAGCCCCGACAACGTCTTCGGCGGCTTCCCGAAGATCACCGACTTCGGCCTGGCCGCCCTGGTCGAGAACGCCGCCGGCCCCACCGTCGATGGCGATGTCTTCGGCACGCCGCACTACATGGCCCCCGAACAGGCCGCCGGCAAGACGCGACTGATCGGCAAGCCCTGCGACATCTGGGCGCTGGGGGTGATCCTGTATCGCTGCCTGACCGGCGTCGTCCCCTTCCAGGGCGACAGCGTGCTGGAGACGCTCGACCGCGTGCGGACGATGCAGTTCCGCCCGCCGCGCGAGGTGGTCTCGACCATCCCCGCCGACCTCGAAGCGGTCTGCCTGGGATGCTTGCAAGAAGACCCGGCCCGCCGACCGACCGCGAAGGAACTGGCCGGGCAGCTCGAACAGTTCCTCGGTGGAGCGCCGGTCTCCACGATCGACCATCCGCGACCGCAGCCTCGACGCCGCTGGCTGATCGGCGTGGCCGCAGCGCTGGCCGCCAGCGTCCTGGCCGTGACGCTGGGATTGGCGCTTCACGGTACACAGCCGGAGACGGGATCGGGTCCGGCGGAGCCGCTGCGTGTGAGCTTCAATGTGGACAACTTCGAGTTGTATGGAGGGGCGGACCAGGCCAACGGGACGATCGGTCGCAAGGTCTTCGCCGCCCGCATCGACGAGCGCGTCATCCTGCGGGCCGAGTTGTCCGAGCCAGCGTACTGTTTCCTGATCGCCTGCAACTTCGACGGCAAGGACCAACTGCTCTGGCCCTGCGACGAGGCGACAGCGGTCGGCACGCCGAATCAGGCTCCTGAGAAGGTCTCTAATATCGTCTATCCCCCGCCGACCGTCCTCACCGCGAAGACCAAGAGCGAGCCACGCGGCCTCAAGCTAAACGATGACCGCGAGGGCGGCCTGCAAGCGTATCTGGTGGTGGCATCGCGGGAGCCGCTGCCGCCCTATCGAGACTGGCGTTCGGCGCGCGGCGCGTCGCCCTGGACCAAGCTGCCGCCGCGTGACGGCGTCTGGCGCAGCAGCGGTGAGACGCTCGACCCGGTCACGCCCAGCGACGGTGTGGTGCGCGGCTCGGTCGTAACGCTTACGGGCCAGCCGCCGCTGATCGAACTGTGCCAGTGGGCCGGCGGCAAGGATCTCGTGGTGAAGGCAATCGCGTTTCCGGTGAAGAAGGGGAAGCCATGATGAAGCTACAACAGGTGCGCGTGGCGGTCGGCGTGGTCGTGCTTCTCGTCGTCTGGGCGGCGACGAGCCACGCCGTTGCCCCGCCGGTGCCGAGCGGAAAGCTGGATCGTGGGCAAATCCAGCAACTGAACAGGCTGATCGAGAAAAGCAACCTAGCCGAACAGGCGGAAGACTTCGCTGAAGCAATCCGACGGAAGGAGGAAGAAGTCCTCCTCCGTCGCCGCTGGCAAGGATCCCGACACTGGAGGACGATCAATGCGGAGTGGGATCTGAATGTCTTAGGGCAGCAAAGTCGGATGTCGGCGGAGGGGAGGTTGCAATGGCGGCGTGCCGTAGAGAATTCGGGCCGTGGGATCCAGCTATACGCAAAGAGGAAGTACCATGAGGCCGATCCGTTATTGCGCAAAGCCCTTGCCATCTCCATGAAGCTGCTAGGCGAGGACCACCCGGATACCGCTGCCAGCTACATTAACCTTGCTTCGTGCCTCAACGCCCAGGGCAAGTATGCTCAGGCATTGCCACTGTACGAGAAGGCCCTGGCCATCCGAAAAAATTCGCTGGGCGACAACCATCCCGCCACGGTCTCAACCTTCAATGGTGTTGCGGCCTGTCTGAACGCCCAGGGCAAGCATGCCCAGGCCTTGCCCTTGTTCGAGAAGGCCCTGGCCATCCGCAAAAGGACACTTGGCGATGGCCATCCCGACACCGCCACCTCGTATAATAACGTCGCTTTGTGCATAAATGCTCTGGGCATGCATGCTCAGGCTTTGCCAATGTACGAGAAGTCCCTGGCCATCTTCCGGAAGGCGCTGGGCGAGAACCACCCTTCGACCGCCACCAGTTACAACAACGTCGCCTTCTGCCTGAACGCCCAGCGTAAGCCCGCCCAAGCACTACCACTGTATGAAAAGGCTCTGGCCATCCGGAAAATGTCCCTGGGTGAGGACCACTCGGAAACCGCCGCCAGCTACAACAATGTCGCTTCCTGCCTGAACGCCCAGGGCAAGCATGCCCAGGCACTACCCCTGCATGAGAAGGCCCTGGCCATATGGAGGAAGATGCTGGGCGAGGACCACCCTTTGACCGGAACCAGCTACGACGGTATTGCCACCTGCCTCAACGCCCAGGGCAAGCATGCCCAGGCACTACCCCTGAATGAGAAGGCCCTGGCCATCCGAAAAAAGACGCTAGGCGAGGACCACCTGATGACCGCCACTAGCTACGACAACGTCGCATCCTGTTTGAACTCTCAGGGCAAGCACGTTCAGGCACTGCTACTGTATGAGAGGGCCCTGGCCATCCGAAAAAAGATACATGGCGAAATCCACCCCACCAACGCCACCAGCTACACCAATGTTGCAGCCTGTCTGAACTCTCAGGGCGAGCCTGCTCGGGCATTCTCGCTACACAAAAAGGCCCTGGCCATCCGCAAAAAGTCGCTGGGGGAGGACGACCCCGCTACCGCCACCAGCTACAACAATGTCGCTACATGCCTGGATGATCAGGGAAAGCTTGTCGAAGCCTTGCCGCTATACGAGAACGCCTTGGGCATCTTCA
>JANXSH010000131.1 GCA_025356615.1 Planctomycetia bacterium
ATCGACTCCAACACTCGAAACGGCAAGGATGCCTACCTGGCGCATGGGGTATCGTCCCTCTCTCCTTCGCTGCGAGCGGCCCTGCCGGCTTCTCCTCCCGCCTACGAAATGAAGTTCGTCCTCACGCCCGACCAGATCGACGACGTGATCGCCTGGGCAAACTGGCGTCTCGGACCTGACCCGCACGGCGACCCGAACCTCGGGGGTGCCTATCACACGACGACGCTCTACCTCGACACTGCGGCGGATGACGTTCGCCACCGGCGCGGCTGGCACCGTCGCCGCAAGCTCCGCGTTCGACGCTACGGGGATGCGAACTGGGTGTACGTCGAGAAGAAAGCGAAGAAGTCCGGTCAGGTAAGCAAGGAGCGATCGCTCGTCTCACTCCCGGAGCTGGCCGGCCTCGCCGTGGGAGACCCCGCCCGTCCTGGGGAGTGGTTTGCCGACGTGGCGAACCTGCGCGGACTCGGCCCCTCCGCCCTCGTCTCCTACGAGCGGTTCGCCTTCCTCGGCTCCACCGTCGATGGCCCGATTCGCCTTACGCTCGACCGGAATCTCTCCTTCGCTCGCGCCTCGAGCTGGTCGCTGGTCGGCGATGGGACGCCGACACCGTTCCTCGTCGGTCATGCCTTGCTCGAACTGAAGTACCAGATGGCGTTGCCGACACCGTTCAAGGATCTCGTCGCCGAAATGCTCCTGAAGTCGCGCCCCGCCTCGAAGTACCGCCTGGGGCGGTCCGCCCTCGATGGGGATGTACATGCCTGAGTGGCTGGCCAGTTCGTTTTCAACCACGCCCATCGCCGTCGATGTCCTCGCTCTGCGGGTCGCCCTGGCGCTGGTGTTCGGCTTCGTGGTCGCCGGGATCTATCACGGCATGCACTCGCGCGCCAACCCCGGCGACGCGAACCTCGCCGCCATGCTGGTGATCCTGACGGTCCTCATTTCGATGGTCACGCAGGTGGTCGGCGACAGCACCGCTCGCGCCTTCAGCCTCGTCGGCGCGCTGTCGATCGTCCGGTTCCGCACCGTCGTCGAGGACACGCGCGACACGGCGTTCGTCATCTTCGCCGTCGTCGTCGGCATGGCCACCGGCACGGGGCTTCCCTACGTCGCGCTGGTCGGCATGGGCTTCGTCGCCCTCGCCGTGCTGTTGCTCAAACTCCTCCATCGGCGTCCTACTCCCGCGATCCCCGCCTACCGACTGGTCATCCGCCTCGGGGTGGGCCACGACGCCGCCACTCTCGACGAGGTCTTCGGGCGCTTCCTCGAGTCGTGGGATCTCGTCTCCCTGGCGACCTCACGACAAGGGGCGTCCATCGACCTCGGCTACGCCGCCCGGATGCGTAACCCCCTCCAGGCCCCCGCACTCGTCTCCGAACTCAACCGCCGCGAGGGCGTGCAGAGCGTCGAGATGCAGCGGTGCTGAGTTGAGCTATCAGCTTTCAGCTTTCAGCTATCAGCCAGCGCGTCGGCTATGCGATCCACCGGCGTAGGCGGAACGAGTAGAGCCGCCCCAGGTGCCGGAGGTAATCGACTTGCTCCCGGAGGTTCATCTTGCTGGTGCCGCGCACGCGGTCGCGGAAGTGGATCGGAACCTCCTTGATCGTCCGACAGCCGCAGCGCACGAGGAGTTCGAGGCCGATCTTGTAGCCCACGGGGTAGAGGCCGGTTGCCTCGTCGAATCGGGCGCGCGAGAGGGCGAAGAAGCCCGCGAGGGGGTCTCGGATGGGGACCAGAGGCCGGGCCAACAGTCGGGCGACCTGGGAGTTGATCCGCCGATACAGGCTCCATGTCTCGTCCGTGCTGCCGCCCCTGGCGTAGCGGCTGCCGAGGGCGAAATCGGCCCCGTCCGTTTGGATCGCATGGATGAGTTGGGGAATCACTTCGGGCGGGTGGGAGAGGTCGGCGTCCATGACCACGAGGATAGCGCCCCTTGCTTCGCGGATGCCGTGCAAGACCGCGCTCGAGAGGCCACGCTCTCCCCGCCGGACGAGCAGACGCACCGGATAGGACGACGAAAGCTCACGGCATACCGCCTCGGTATCGTCGGGGCTGTCGTCATCGACGACGAGGATCTCTCCGCTCAGGCCCGCCTGATCGAGCGCCGCCGAGATTCGCGGGACGAGTTGCGGGAGGTTCTCGGCCTCGCGGTAGGTCGGCACGATCACGCTGACATTCATGAGGACACCTTCTACCCATAGGTATCTACACAAGAGAATAGGTGAAGTCTCCCAGCGTCCGACCCCACCCCCCAGCCCCCTCCCCTAAAGGGGAGGGGGAGCCGGAGGCATGTCTTTTGGCGCGAAGTCTCCCACGGGCCGGTCTTGCTCCCCCTCCCTTTTAGGGGAGGGGGTTGGGGGGTGGGGTCAGCCTTACACCGGCTTCACCTTTTCTCTTGTGTAGATACCTATGACTTCTACCGGGGGGGCGTTAGTCGGTAGACGCGGTAGGAGTCGTCCTCGTAGACCTTTTCCACGCCCTTCAGCGGCGACGATCCTGCCGGCCGGACGACGTGCGTGATGCCGAGACCGCGTAGCTCGTCTACCGATCCCCCCGCCTCGATCCGCTCCTGGAGCGACTGCGCCAGGAGCAGGCGACGGTGCCACTCGATCACGTCGGTGTCCTTGTACGGGATCGACTTGAAATCGACGTAGATCGGAGCGCGGGCGTGGAGGCGGAATCGCTGCAAGTTCACCGGGACGACCTGGCCGGATCGTTTCTTCTCGCCCAGGGGCTTGAAATCGCTCGAAAGCGAGCCGCGCGTCGTCGCCACCAGAAGGCGGACCGGCAACAGGTAGACTTCTCCGGGCGACGAGTGCTCCCGGACGTGTCGCATTAGCTTCAGTTCGTCATCGTCGAGTTGGAACGCGAGTCGGTTGACGCTGATCCAAAGCCCGGCGACCACGACGAGGGCCAGCCCGAGGCCGGATGCGGCCCAGGCGATGCGCCCTCCCACAGGGAGAGAGGGGGCGAGGACCACTCGGGAGAGGATCACCGTCGTCGAAATCGGGACGAGGACCGCCGAGATGCGCCAGGGGAACAGCAGGGCCAGGGTATCGTTTCCGGTCGCCACCTGTATCAGGGTGAGCAGCGCCGAGAGCGTGAAGGGGACGGCGAGGACCGGGAAGAGCCGAGTCCCCCGGACCAACACGAGGGCGAGGGCGATCCAGGCGATCTGCACGCCCGCGACGGGATCGAGCCATAGATCGGGCCGACTGTGGTGGGGGATGCGGACATTGACGAGGATGTCCTGGGCCTGTCGGAACTCCTCGGGCGAGGTCGGACCTAGTCGAAGGACGACGTAGGCGATGGCGGGCAGGACCAGAGCGAGGGCGAGGGAGCCGACCCCGAATGCCGTCCGGTATCGTCGCTCGAGGACGAGCGCGGCGAGGAAGCCGAGCGTGAGCACCCCCCCTGGCAACAAGTATGTGAAGTGGAAGTCGGCGGCCAGGCCGGTGCAGACGGCGGCGAGATACGGCCTGCCCTGTGCGAACAGGCAGACGGCCACGACGAGCAGGACGCCGAAGACGGAGGGCTGGAGCATCGCCCCGAGGAGGTATTGACCGGCGACGCCGGCTTGAAGGAACCAGGGATAATCGAAGCCGACCCATCGATACGACAGCCACCGCGCGAGGGCCGAGTGAGCCGCCACGAAGAGCGCCAGGAAGATCGGCCAGCGCCGGGCCGATTTTTCGGGGCCGAGGAAGCGGAAGAGGCCCAACATGCCAGCGCCGTAGGCTCCGAGGAACAAGGCATGGAAGAGGTGAAACGCCCACGGGTGGAGGTATCGGGCGGTGAGAGCGACGAGGCCGCTGAAGACCGGCGTGGGGTCTTCCGTGTTGGCGAGCCAGTCGTCCCGGAGCTGGCCCCACCCTGCGTCCGCCAGTCCGTGCAAGAAGTATTGGTTCTGGTTCGAGTAGAAGAGCGGTGCCTGGCAGTAGGCCACGGAGAAGAGGGCGGACCCGAGGAGGAAGAGGAGAACGCGGGTGGGAGTCATGAGCGGGTACCGGGGAATAGGCCAGTCGTGCGTCGGGCACGGCGGGCATTCATACGACGAGTGCTACTGAGGTCTATCGTAGAGGAAGCATTCGCCGAAAGGAGCCATTGGTCTCCTCCGATTCTCCCGATCGCGCTGGCCGTGCGGGCGTAACACGTTCGTCCCCAGCCCTAATTCCCGAGCCGGGGGCTGATTCTTCGCACCACTTTCATACGATCGAGTTCGTAAGACGTGCGGACCACTGGCGTAGGACGCCGAACCTCTTTGGGATCTCAGCCGTCATGATCTCCCCTCTTTTTCGGTTCTGCGGCCTGTGCGGGTTCATCCTGCTGCTGTCCTCCCCCGCGTCGTCGCAGGCCCCCGCCAAGCGGGCGTTGACTCACGCCGACTACGCCGCATGGCGGGCCATCCAAAGTCCGACCCTCTCGGCGGACGGCTCGGTCGTCGCCTACAGCGTCACGCCCCAGGAGGGAGACGGCGAGTTCGTCCTCCGACAGGTGGCCTCCGGCAAGGAATTCCGCCACTCGATCGGCAGCCGACTCGTCGTCACCCCGCCGGCCAAGGCGGCCCCCGGCCCGTCGCCCCCGCGCTTCAGCCCCGACGGCAAGAGCGTCCTCTTTCCGATCTCGCCGTCGCAGGCCGATCGCACCAAGAGCAAGGAAGCAACGCGGAGCGATCTCGGCATCATGGACGTGACCACGGGCCAGGTCGTTCGCCTCGAGCGTGTCCAGCGATTCATGGTGCCGAAGGACGGCGGCATCGCGGTCGTGGCGTACCTCCGGGGCGTCGCCCCCGCGCCGGTCGATCCGACGAAGGGAATCCGCCCGAAGGGGCCATCGGCGAAAGCGCCAACAGTCCCACCCAGCGAACTCGTCTTACGCAATCTGACGGACGGCAAGGAGCGAACCTTCGCCCACGTCACGGAGTTCAGCCTCACGCGCGACGGGCGATGGCTCGTGTGGTCCGCGAGCGACAAGAAGGAAGAGGACAACGGCGTCTTCGCGGTGCCCACGACGACAGGGGCGAACGTCGTTACGGTCCAGCGCGGGCCGGGCAAGTTCTCCCGTTTGACGTGGGACGAGAAGCAGACGCAGATGGTCTACTTCCGCACCCCGCCCCCGCCTACCGCTCCCGGCGTCGTCACGCCGCCTCCACGGATCGCCCACTGGCGGCCCTCTGCCGCGCCGGCCTCGGCGCTGTCGATCCCCGTGCCTGCCGCCTTGCTCGCAGGGCTGACGCTCGTCGCGGCTCAGGCGACGACCCCCGGAGCGATCGATTTGACACCGACCAGGGTCGATCTCGGGCCGGGCAGCGTGATCCGCGAGCAGGGTGGCCTTTCGTTCTCGTCCGACGGGACGCGCGTCTATTTCGGCGTTGCCGTGCCGCCGCCTGCCCCGAGGCCGCTCGCACCGGGCGAGGAGAAGGCCAACGTCGAGTTGTGGCACTACCAGGACGACTTCATCCAATCGATGCAGAAGTCCCAGTACGCCCGGACGCAGGCCCGAACCTTCCGCGCGGTCTTCCACCTCGGCGATCGCAGCTGCCGACAACTGGCGGACGTTGCGCTGGCGGATGTGGTGCCGGCTTCGGCGGGCGACTGGGCGCTCGGCCTCGACGACCGCGCCTACCGCCGTCTCGTCGGGAGCGAACTCAGCTCGCCGATGGCGGATGTCTACCTCGTCGATTGCCGCAGTGGGTCACGCAAGCGCGTCCAGAGCAAGGCGGCGTTCCCGCCGTCGTTCTCGGCGGGCGGCAAGTACGTCCTGTCCTTCGACGGCAAGGACTGGCACGCGATGTCGGTCCCCGAGGGCAAGACCGTCAATCTGACCGAGAAGCTGGGCGTCTCGTTCGCCAACGAACTCAACGACATGCCCATGACGCCAGGCTCCTACGGTCTCGCGGGCTGGACCGCCGCCGACGAGCACGTCCTGATCTACGACCGCTTCGACGTGTGGCAGGTCGCCCCGGACGGGTCGGGGGCGAAGAACCTTACGGCGACCGGGCGTAAGGATTCGACCCAATTCCGCGTCGTCCAACTCGACCGCGAGTCGCGAACGATCGACCTCGGCAAGCCGATCCTCGTCCGCGCCGAGTGCGAGAAGTCCCGCGACACGGGGTTCTATCGGCTCGATGTCGCGAACAAGAAGTTCGCACGCCTCATCATGGGGGCGCGTAATTACGGAGTCCCCGTCCGAGCGGAGCGAGGCGACAAACTCCTCCTTACGGTGTCCACGTTCGCGGACTTCCCCGACTTGTTTCTCGCCGACGCCGACTTCCGCGAGGTCAAGCGCGTCTCCGACGCCAACCCGCAGAAGGCGAACTTCGTCTGGGGGAAGTCGGAACTGGTGAAGTACAAGAACTCCGACGGCGTCAAGCTACAGGGCGTCCTCGTCAAGCCGGAGAACTTCGACCCGACCAAGAAGTACCCGATGATCGTCTACATCTACGAGCGCCTGTCGCAGAACCTCCACCGCTTCGTCGACCCGCAGCCCGGCACCTCGATCAACCCGACCTTCTACGCCAGCAACGGCTACCTCGTGCTGATGCCGGACATCAACTACACCGTCGGCTATCCGGGCCAGAGCGCGATCAAGTGCGTGATGCCCGCCGTGCAAGCGGTCGTGGACCTCGGGTGCGTCGATGAGAAGGCGATCGGCCTCCAGGGGCACAGTTGGGGCGGATACCAGACGGCGTTCATGGTCACTCAAACGACGCGCTTCAAGGCGGCATCCGCAGGCGCTCCGGTCGTCAACATGACGAGCGCCTACGGCGGCATCCGCTGGGGCACGGGCCTGCCGCGCCAGTTCCAGTACGAGAAGACGCAGAGCCGAATCGGCGGCACGCTGTGGCAGTACCCGACGCGCTTCCTCGAGAACTCGCCCCTGTTCCACGCCGACCGCGTCAAGACGCCGCTGCTGATGCTGCACAACGACCAGGACGAGGCGGTCCCCTACCAGCAGGGTCTCGAGTATTACCTCGCCCTACGGCGTCTCGGCAAGGAGGCGTACCTGTTCAACTATCCCGGCGAGGCGCACGGCCTGCGTCGGCGAGTGAATCAGAAGGACTACACGGTGCGATTGCAGCAGTTCTTCGACCACCACCTCAAGGGCGCGGCGAAGCCCGACTGGATGGAGAAGGGGTTGCCCTACACGCCGCCGCGCGCCACGCAGACGCGGATCCCGTGATAACGAGCCGGAAGCGTTACAGTAGTTTCAAGGATCTCACTCAGGCGCAGGTTAGACCCCACCCCCCAGTCCCCTCCCCTAAAAGGGAGGGGGAGCCGGAGGCATGTCTGAAGGCGTGAAGTCTCCCACGGGCCGGTCTTGCTCCCCCTCCCTTTTAGTCCGAAGTTCGGTGTAGATCCTCCCGGCAAACCCCGACAGGGGAGGAAGTTAAGTATAGAAGGGGGTGCAGCATTCTGGCTACATCCCATGCAGACATCTCGCATGGACAGACTTCACAGGGCTGGACCAACGGCTATCGATCCGAGCAGACGCAGTGCTCCTGCCTGGATCTCGTCCGGCTGGCTGAGTTGCTGGAACGTCGCTCCGCTTCCCTCTGCCCCTACCTGGTAGATCACTCGACTCCGCGTCCCCAGGTGCGCCAGCAGGCTTTTCCAGTCATGCGCCACCCCTCCCGCCGTTGTCTCGTGCGTCTTCTTCTTGGCCCGCGCCGAGTCCGACGCCTCCGCCGGCTTCGCCGGGTGCCGCGTCTTTCGCCTTTGCTCCAACTCCTCATCCTCATACAGCGGCGGCTTCAACGCTTTTCGCATGTGCCATGCCACATAGTAGGCCAGCATGCACGACAACACATGCGCTCGCACACGCGGTTCCACTCGGTGCCGGATCGGCCTTACTAAAAGGCTATCCGGGAAAGAATCGCATAAAATCAGGCAGCTTTCTTGCTTTTATTAGGATATTTGAATGCCACTTGTTTTCTATTTGGATCGGGCTTTAGGCGACGGATCATTCGTTGAGTTGCACTCAGTTGGACCC
>JANXSH010000160.1 GCA_025356615.1 Planctomycetia bacterium
GGAAGGCGAAGCTCGATCTCGCACCATTAGCCAAGTATATCGCGGAAATCGCCCCGATCCGCGCCGACGAGAACAACCTCAAACAGATCGGCCTCGCCTTCATGAACTACGAAGGCACAATGCGATACATGCCGCAGGCCGCCATCTGCGATAAGGCGGGGGAGCCGTTATTGAGTTGGCGCGTGGCCATCTTGCCGTATATCGAGCAAGACCAACTCTACCGCCAGTTCAAGCTCGACGAGGCGTGGGACAGCCCGCACAACAAGAAACTCATCGACAAGATGCCGAAGATATACGCCCCGCCTGCGGGCAAGGTCGATGAGCCGAACGTGACGTTCTATCAGGTATTCACCGGGCCAAACACGCTCTATCCGCAGCCCGACACCAAGGTGCGCATCAGCAGCATCCCCGACGGCACGAGCAACACGATCCTCGTCGCCGAGGCGAGCAAGGCCGTCATCTGGTCGAAGCCAGCAGACATCGTCGTCCCGGCGAAGGGTAAGTTGCCGAAGCTCGGCGGGCAGTTCGCGAAGTTCTTCAACGCGGCATTCTGCGACGGCACCGTGAAGCAAATCAAGCGAGACTTCGACCACGACATCCTCCGCGCCGTCATCACCCCGGCGGGCGGGGAGGTTATCGACGACAGCAAGTTGAAGCCTTGATCGTCGTCCCGAAGGGAGTGGGTAGTGTTCGTGGCTTGTCGCTCGGAGAGACGCAGGCCACGAGCTTTCATGCAGACTCCCGATTCCTTGATCGAGACCGAGGACGGCATTCGATCCGCGTCAGCCTCTCCCCTCTCGTGCGTCTATTCCTCGCCTCCCCCTTGTCCCTGGGCACGCGGCGAGAGACAATGAAGTGCCCCCGCGCCCGAGTGGAGATCCGGCATGCTTCGCGTCGCACTATTGCTCATCGCGTCCCTGTCCCCCACCCTCGTCGCCGCCGCCGAGTCGTGGCCCGTGGGCCGGGCACCTTCGCGGGAGCCGAGTCCCTACGTCTACGACGCCGCGAAGACGGCCAAGGCACCCCGGAAGTTCTTCGACGACTCGTCGGCCACGTCGCTCTACGCGGGCACGTCGCACCTCGTCGAGGCCGACGGCACCGTCGAGACGATCACCCATGAAGTGACACGGCTCAACGGGCGCAAGGGCGTCGAGAAGCTCGGCGAGTTCCGGGGCATCTCCTACACGCCGTCGCACCAGAAGCTCACGCTCAACGTCGCCCGCATCCACTAGGTGTCGGGCAAGGTCGTCGAGGTCGAGCCGCGCCACGTGCACCTCCGCGATGTCGGCACGGACTACCAGGTCTACGACCCCGAGAAGCAACTCATCATCAGCTTCCCCGGCCTCGAGGCGGGCGACACGATCGATGTCAAATGGACCACGCGAGGCAAGAACCCGGAGCACGACGGGCAGTTCTTCACGCGCTACACCCTCGGCGATCCCCTCTACCCGGTGTTGCTCGACGAGGTACACATCCGCCTGCCCAAGGCGCGCACCCTGAAGCACGCGACGATCAACGGCAAGCTCGCGCCGACCGTCACGGACGCCGGCGACCAGCGCCTCTACCGCTGGGGGAAGACCAACCTCGATCGCCCCAGCCGGGACGACAACCTCCCCTCCAAGGAGGAGTTGCGGACGGTCGTCCTCGCCTCGACGTTCACCTCGTGGGAGCAGATCGGGACGTGGAAGAAGAACCTTCGCGAGTCGTGTTGGAAATGCACGCCGAGCGTCAAGGCGGTCGTCGCCGAGGCGACCAAGGGCGCGAAGACGCCGATCGAGAAGGCGCGTGCCCTGACGTTCTGGCTGCGTCGCAACATCCGCTACAACTCGGCGGGCGAGAAGCACGACTACACGCCCCACCTGCCCGAGAAGGTGCTGGGCAACCGATTCGGCGACTGCAAGGACACCAGCCAACTCCTCGCGGTCATGTTCCGGGAGGTCGGCATCGCCGTCGAGCTGGTGACACTGGGCACGCTCGACGACGGGCAGGTGCATCCCGACGTGCCGTCGCCCTGGGGCACGCACGCCATCTTGATGGCGACCATCGACGGCAAGCAGCACTGGATCGACACGACCGCAGCGCTCAACGGCTGGGATCTGCTCCCGCGCGACGACATGGATCGGCTGTGTTACCTCACCGACGAGAAGGGCAAGCTCCGCCTCGTGCGGACGCCCGCGCCGACGGCGGAGGGCAACCGAGTCGAGCAAGTGACCGAGGTGTTCGTCGGTCACGACGGCACGTCACGTTGCCGACGGGTCGCCACCTACTTCGGGGCCGCGTCGGTGCGGGCGCGGGATACTTACCTCGAGGTGCCGCCGGGCGAGCGTCGCCGACAACTCACGGCGAAGTTGCAAGACGCCAACCCGCGCAGTCGGCTCCTCACCCTCGACCTCGACGAGAAGAACCTCCTGAACTTCGACGAGCCGGTGAAGGTCGGCATGGAGTTCGAGATCGCCCGCCACTTCAGCGGCACACCGGACATCGAGGGGAGCGTCACCGACAGCACCCTCTGGGGCAAGCTCCTCTCGTTCAACATCGACCCGGACCGCAAGACGCCCTTCGTCCTCTCCGCGCCCTTCGAGTCGAAGCACGTCTACCGGGTCCACCTCCCGGCGGGCCTCGGCCTCGAGAGCGTGCCGAAATCGAAGTTCGTAAAATCCCCCTGGGGGACTTTCCGCTCGTCCGTCAAGGCGCTCGACGAGGGCGACGTGGTCCGCAACCTGGAGATCACCTTCCACACCCGGTTCGACAAGATCCGCGTGGAGCCGGCCGACCTCGACGAGTTCCGCCAGTTCCACGAGTCCGTCAACCGCGACTACCGCGCCTGGCTGACGCTCAAGCCGGTCACGGACCTCGGCTCGGTCCCGCTGCTCGAGGGCCTGCTCCAGATGTCGCCGGAGAACGCCTTCGCGGCGGCGACGCTGGCCCGCATCTACATCAAGGCGAATCGTTTCGGAGAGGCCCGCCGGGTTCTCGACCGGGCGTGCTTCTACCTCTCGGACGATGTCGATCTCCGCGAACTCCGCGTGCAATCGGCGACGACGACGGCCGACGAGATCGCCGCCCAGCGCGAACTCATCAAACGCCAGCCGGACAAACTCGACCCCGTCATCGAGTTGGGGGCGCTACTCATCAGCCAGGGCAACCAGAAGGACGCGCGCGACGTGTTGCGGCCGATCACGGCGGACGGCTCGCCCGCGCAGCAGGCGAAGGCCCATTTCCAGCTCGCACGCAGCCACTATCGCAAGGACGAACTGAAGCAGGCGCTCGACCATTTCGACCTCGCCGCCAAGGCCGATCGAGCCGTCACCGACGCGATCCGACCGCAGATGTTACGCGGCCAGATCCTCGAGGAGTCGAAGCAGATCCCCCGAGCGATCGAGGCGTATGTCAAGGCGCACGGCTTCGACCCGCGCAACCAGGAAGTCCTCCTTTCGCTCGTCCGCCTCTCGCTCACGGCGAAGGACGAAGCGACGGCGAGCGAATACCTGCGCCGCTACACGCTCCTCGTGACCAAGGATGTCAGCGGGCTGGTCCTCGCCGCCGAGACGTACCTGAAGATGGGGCGCTACGACGAGGCGTTCGAGTTCGCCTCGCGGGCGCGCGAGATCGGCTTCTCGTCGAAGGCGCAGCGCATCTTGGGGCTGCTGTACCTGCGCCGGAATGAGTTCACGAAGGCGGTACAGCACCTCGACAAGGCGGACCCGGACGACACGGTGATCACGGGAATGATCCGCGCGACGATCGCTCTGGGGAAGGCCCAGGAGTTGGCCGGCCTCCTCGACCGCGCTGCCAAAGTCGATAAGCCCTCTGTCTCGCTCCAGAAAGCGACCGATCGCGCCCACGCGATCCGAGAGCGGCGAGAGGAACTCGGCAAACGGGCCAAGGTGCCCGCAGGGAAGGAGAACGTCCTCGATGCGCTGGCGTGTGCGGAAGACCTCTTCCGCGAACAGGCACCACACTCCCAGGTCGAAGCCCTCCTGAAGGTGGTGTTCGCCTCCGGGGTGGAGGTCGGCCCTGCCCACGCATTGCGCGGTCGGCTCGCCCTCCGTCAGGGCAAGTTGCGACAGGCGCTCGAAGACGCGACGAAGGCGGTTGCCTCGTGCCCCGAGGATCCGAGTGGATTCCTCCTGCGGGGCAAGATCGATCTGGAACGAGGAAAGCCGTCGGCGCTGACTGACCTCCAAAAAGCGGCGATGCTGACCCGCAACCGCGACGCCGAGACGCTCGCGGCCCTGGCCGACGCCCTCTCCACGGCGGGGCGAATCGACGAGGCGCTGAAGACCGCGCGGTCGGCCCTGGCGCTACGCCCGGCGGACAAGGAGATCGGCGAGCAGGTGCGGAACCTGGAAGAGCAGGCGAAGAAGAAGCGTGCGGGGTGAAAGATTTCTTATGAATCCTTCCCGCATCCTCGGTGTAGATCCCGGCCTCCGGGTGACCGGCTACGCGGTCCTCGAGACGCGGCCTGGGGGGCCGTTCGTCTGTGAGGCGGGGATCGTCAAATCGAGTCAGGGGAAAGCGACAACCGACGTGGCAATCCGCATTCGATGCCTGTACGATGGTATAGTGGAGGTGTTGGACCAGTACGAGCCGCAGGTCATGGTCGTCGAGCAGCTCTTCGCCCACTACGCCCACCCTCGGACGGCCATCCTGATGGCCCACGCGCGCGGCGTGATCCTGCTGGCGGCGGCCCAGCGCGAGGTGCCGGTCGTGAACTACGCCGCGTCGCGCGTCAAGAAGACGATCACCGGACACGGCAGGGCGTCGAAGGAGCAGGTGCAGTTCACCATCCTGCGCGAGTTGAACCTGCCCCGCCTGCCGGAGCCGGACGACGTGGCCGACGCGCTCGCCATCGCCCTGTGCCACTACCACACCGGGAAGAAGCTGACGGAGAGAGGGTCCACGACATGATTACCCGCATCACCGGCGTCCTGACCCGCGTCCTCGACGACGAGGTGCGTTTACAACTCGGCGGCCTCGAGTACGCGGTCCTCGTCGCCGAGTTCGTCCGGCGTGTCGTCCAGACGAAAGTCGGGCAGGAGTTGACGCTGCACACGAACCACTTCTTCGACGGCAACCCGATGCAGGGCAAGGTCGTCCCCCGCCTGCTCGGCTTCCAGAACGAGACGGACCTCGACTTCTTCGACCTGTTCTGCACCGTGGACAAGATCGGCACCCGCAAGGCGCTCAAGGCGCTCGTCCGCCCCGTCCGGGAGGTCGCCGACGCCATCCAGCGCCAGGATGTCAAGTGGCTGACCACGCTCCCCGGCGTCGGCGGGCCGACCGCCGAGAAGATCATCGCCACGCTCAAGAAGAAGGTCGCCCGCTTCGCGCTCGCCCCCGCCCCGACGACGCGCGCCGAGGAGGACGGCGACGGGCCGACGCCGACGGTGGTCGTCGGCAGCGACATCCTCGACGAAGCCTACGCCGCCCTCCTCGTCCTGGGCCAGAACCCGATCGAGGCGCGGATCCGCCTCGATAATCTCGTCGCCACCGGCAAGACGTTCGCCTCGACCGAGGAAGTCATCCGCGAAATCTATAGCAAGTGAGTCGTAGGGTGGGTCGAGCGGAGCGAGGCCCACCGGCACTTCACCGGCTCCACCCCTGTCCATGACGCCGAGGGCTGGTGGTGGGG
>JANXSH010000224.1 GCA_025356615.1 Planctomycetia bacterium
GCGCTCAGCTCGCCTTTGCTCGAATGAGGTGCTTCGATGAGTTCCGATACGATGGTCGATGCGATGCCGGACCAGGGTGAGATGACCGCCGCAGAACGCCACACGGCGGACGCGGCCGAGGACTACGGTCCCGACAGTGTCAAGCATCTCAAGGACGCCGACCACATCCGCCTTCGTCCCGGTATGTACATCGGCGACACCGGCACGAACGGGTTGCACCATCTCGTCTACGAGTTGGTCCACAACTGCGTCGATGAGGCGCTCGCGGGCTTCTGCCACAACATCAACGTCACGCTTCACGTCGATAAGAGTTGTAGCGTCAGCGATGACGGTCGCGGCATCCCGGTCGAGATCCACCCCGAGACGGGCAAGTCCACGCTCGAGATGGTCATGACGATGTCCGGCGCGGGCGGGAAGTTCGTCAAGGGAGCCTACAAGGTCAGCGCGGGGCTGCACGGGATCGGGGCCAAGGCGGTCACTGCCCTGAGCGAGTGGGTCGAGGTGCAGGTGCAACGTAACGGGCGCACCTACACGCAGGAGTACGAGCGCGGCAAGGCGACGACCGAGGTCAAGGACATCGGCGCGAGCCGGCGCAACGGGACGCGCGTGAAGTTCCGACCCGACCCGTTGATCTTCCACGCGAACACGTTCGACCATTCGACGCTCGAGGTTCGCTTCCGCGAGCTGGCATTCCTCAACAAGGGGGTGGGGCTTCGCATGGTGGACGAACTCACCGGCAAGGAAGAGATGTTCCGCTCCGAGGGCGGCATCGCGGAGTTCGTGGACTTCATCAACAAGTCCGAAGACAAGTTCCACCCCACCATCTCGATCGACGAGATGAAGGACGACGTCCGCGTCGAGGTGGCGATGCAATACACGAACTCCGAGGAGGAGCGCACGCGCTGCTACACGAACAACGCTTACAACTTCGGCGGCGGCACGCACCAGACCGGCTTTCGGATCGCCCTGACGCGCAGCCTTGGGGCCTACGGCGAGAAGACCGGCGCGTTCAAGGATTTCAAGCCGATCGGCGAGGACTTCCGCAAGGGGCTGACGGCGGTCATCAGCATCCAGCACCCCGACCCGCAGTTCAACAATCAGCCCAAGGAGAAGCTCAACAACACCGAGGTCGAGGCGCTCGTCGCCGGTGTGGTGGCGGAATACCTGACGCGCTACCTGGAGGAACACCCCAAGGAAGCCGGCAAGATCATGAAGAAGGTGGCCCTCGAGGCCGAGGCCCGCATCGCCGCGCGCAAACTGACACAGGCGCTGCGCGACCGCAAGAGCCTCCTCGGCGGCGGCGGGCTCCCCGGTAAGTTGTTCGACTGCTCGACGCGAGACCGGGACGCGAGCGAACTGTTCCTCGTCGAGGGCGACTCGGCAGGCGGCTCGGCCGAGCAGGGGCGGGACCGCTCGTACCAGGCGATCTTGCCGTTGAGGGGCAAGCCGCTCAACGTCGAGAAGGCCCGCCTCGAGAACATGCTCAAGAACGAGGAGATCAAGAGCCTGATCGCGGCCATCGGCGTCGACATCCACAACACGCTGGAGAACAGCACCGAGGAGGAACTCCCCGAAGGCGAGACGCGCGTCGACCCGCTCAAGAAGCTCCGCTACGGCAAGATCATCATCATGACCGACGCCGACGTGGACGGCCAGCACATCCGCACGCTGCTGCTGACGTTCTTCTACCGCCAGATGCCGCAACTCGTGGCGCGCGGCCACATCTACGTCGCCCGCCCGCCGCTGTTCAAGGTGACGGAGAAAAAGGTAGCGCGCTTCGTGCAGACCTCCGAGACGATGCAGCAGGAACTCATCGCTCGCGGGCTGAAAAACACTCGCGCCTTGATCCACCCGCGCCCGGAGTCGCCGGCCCCGGTGCGCCGGATCGAGGGGCGGGAACTCGACGCCCTGCTCGCGGCGATGCTGACGCTGGAGGAGGCGCTCGTCACGCTAGAACGGCGTGGCGTCTTCCTGCCGACGTTCTTCACTCGCGCCAACGAGCGCGGGTTGCCGATGTTCCGCGTCAACGTTGGCGGGCGCGAACAGTGGTGCTACAGCCGCGAGGAGGTCGAGGAACTTCGCACGCGAGAGAAGGAGCGCCTCGGCCGCGACCTCGTCGTTGAGGAGGCCCCCGTCGAAGGCCTGACGGCGAAAGCGACCCTGGCGGCGGATGCGTTCTTCGAGCAAGAGTTGCACGAGGTGCGCAAGGTCAATTCGGGGCTGACCGAGCTGCGCGCCTTCGACCTCGACACGCGCGACTTGCTGGCCCCCGAGCGGGTTGCCGGCCGCGAGCCGCTGCTGCGGCTTCGCCTGGAGAACGGCGAGTCCAACCGGGCGCTGAACAGCCTTCGCGAGTTGAACACCGAGATCCGCCGACTCGGGGAGCG
>JANXSH010000225.1 GCA_025356615.1 Planctomycetia bacterium
CGCTGAACCGCGTGGGCCTCGCTCCGCTCGACCCACCCTACGCTCTCGAAACATTTGCCACATCCAGATCAGACCACATGACCACATATCCCGGCGGGGGTTGGCCTTGTCACTTCCTACGAGCGGCCTATAATCCGTCGGGCGTTCCCGTCGAAGTGACCCAGCCCGATTCGATCTTGCCTCGGAGGGAGCCAATGCTTCGCCGCATGACACCGCTCTGCATCATCGCACTGCTGGCCCCGAGTTCAGCCGACCGCAGGACGGCCGACCCTCTCGACCCGATACCGGCCCTTGTGGGCGAGGTCGGCGAGGGGACGGGGCTTGGACCGGAGGCCGCAACGCCGCTGCCGGTTCGCGTGGGCCAGATTTTCATCGTCGGCAACGATCGCACCTATGAACACGTCATTCTGGATCAAGTGCCACTCCGTCCCGGTCAGCTCCTGACCTTCGCCGACATAACCCGCGCGGAGCGGAACCTCGCGGAACTTCGTATCTTCCAGAATAACAAGGGCGTTCGGCCTTCGGTGAGCGTGATAGACAACCCGAACGGCCCGGACTCGCTCTACAGAGACATCCTCGTCACGGTGGCCGAAGACGAAACCTGCGGCCTCCTTTTCGGCCTGGGTGCCAATCTCGAGAGTGGGCTGACTGGCTCCGTCGTCTTCGAGGAACGCAACTTCGACCTCTTCCGACTGCCCCGCTCTTCCGACGACTTTCATAACGGAGACGCTTTCCGGGGGGGGGGCCAAAATTTGCGAGTCGGGGTGAGCTTTTCCCTGGCTCGCGGACTGAACGCCTCCGTCACTCTGGCCTGCAAATCGCTACCCTGGGGGACGTTTACCGCCAGCTTCGATCCTCTCTGCCCTCGCTCGACCGTTGGGCTTGTCGGGGTTCGGCTCAGTAGGCCATTCGAGCGTGATCCGGAGACGGGCATTCGAGGCATGGTCATCGGTCTGGACCTCGAGCCGGACAGCGGGTCTCGACGCGCATCTTGTAGAGCCGCTTGGTACTCTCTCCTGATCGAAGGGCGATGGTCCACCCCGCTACAAGCCATCCGGCCGATGGCTCCTCATAGTGCATGGCGAGATCCCATACCACAGACCCATTGACATACGCCAGTTGACGCAAAACCGCCCCGCCCCTAGCCATGTCCACCCAATATTCGTCGAACGGCTTGCCGCTGAAGTGGTCTAGTTCGGTGCGTAGGATGGTGCAACTCCTCCCGGCGTGCGCGGCGGTTCCGTGGTAGTAGAACTCTTTCTGATCAAGCTTCGGTGCGAACCGGCCAGGCAGGATGTGGTCGTTCAGTGTGGGCACGAATCCGTGCGAGATGAACAATGGCCACACTTTCGGGTTAAAGGCCGCTTCGCGGAGATTCCCCGTCATGACTGTCGCATCGAATTCTTTCGGCGAAAGGCTGTTGACCCGCCGTGGCCCTGTCGATCAGTATTCTTTGCCTGTAAAGGTCCAGGTCGATTCCCGATCCTCGAGAGAGTCCGAGGCAGGGTGGTAGTTCTTCTCCGCTCTTTCGTAGCTGAATCGCTGCTCGACGAAGTCGAGCAACATCGTCACCTTTTTGGGACACGACACAGCATTATTTGGCAAGCCGGACCCAATACGTTTCCCTTGCCGATCCTCCAAGACCATCGTTCCTTTGGGAACGATTATCTCTCCCGACGCCTTGTACCAAACGCTCTTGGCCTTCGTCCGGCGATCCTTCCAGGCGTCGAACACCTGTTTGACGATGGCCTGCTTATCCTTCGGCTCCGCCTGCCCCTGTCCCGAGACGAAGCAGGCGGCGACGAGCAACATGACTATCCCGAGGATCGCGCGGATCATGGCTTCTCCTTCGCCTTCTGCCCGAAGTACGAAACCGTCATGCGGAGGGGCGTGACCTTGCCGGCCTTACTGTTTCGCACGAAGAACTTGACGATCGAGAAATGATCGCCCTCGCCAGTCACCTTCTGCCGAATGCGATAGTCGGCCCCATTCGGCTCGATTTTCAGGTCCGGCGAATCGACCTCGACACGGTCCACGACCCAGCCGGACCCAGGCGGCGACTGGAGTTGGACGACCGTTTCGGCCGTCGAGCCGACCTCTTTCGTGCCGAGCAACACCTGCGCGGGGAATGCGCGGATCTCCGGTTGCATCACCCCCGTAACGGGGAGGGTTCTCCCGGCCTGGATTCGTTTCCCGTCGCTGTCCAGCATCGAGAATTCGACATGGAACGCAAACGCCCCTGGCGGCAAGGAGGCGGCGGGGGCGACCGCGAGGGCGTACTCGCCCTCTTTCAGCCACGAAACCGTTACCGATCCCGCGCCATACGGGACGACCTTCGCCGCCAACTCGCCTTCCGAGGCGTGGAGCTGCGCCTTGATGGTTCGCGGGGCGTTCACGGATCCCGATACGGGTCGGTCGCCGAACCCGAGACTTTCGACATCGAGCGTGATTCGGCTCCGAACGATTCCCTCGACGAGCCATGCC
>JANXSH010000729.1 GCA_025356615.1 Planctomycetia bacterium
TTGGCGACGATGCGGCGCTGCTCGGCGAGGGGAGGGACATTCAGGACGAACTTCTGGAGCGTTTCGGTCTTCACACTCTGAACCGTTGTTCCCTCCCGATTATCCTCCAGTATCTGCTTCGCATGTGAACGGAGCGAAAGCGCAAGCCATTCGTTGAGAGAAATGCTGCCAGAGTCCATCGATCGTATGTCTTGATTGATCGCAGCAGGTTTATCAAGAATTGCCACGGGAAGGGTGTGCTTGAGAATGCCGCTCCGTGTAACAACGATGATTGTGCCGATCTCGCACATTTTTGCCGACGAGTTTGCGAGGCCCACAGGGGTGATGAATTCGCTACTAGAGGTAATTCGACTGGTCTTGATGTCGCCTGATGACAACCAAGGAATTGTTCCACCCCAAAAGCTCGGTTCGCCTCGAGGCGGAGTTCCACCACCGCTCATCGTGAACAACTCCCCCACTCGGGTCGTCGCCCACCCCTCCGGCAGTTCCTCACTCATACCCCCGCCTCCTGCTCCAGCAGCTTCAACACCTGCTCCAGTTCCCCCACAGCCGCCGTCAACTCCCCGATCGCCTCCGTCGCCAGCTCCTCCGGCTCCGGCATCTCGTCCGCGTCGTCCGCCGACTCCTCCTTCAGCCACTTGAACCCGTCGAGCTTGAAGTCTTTCTCCCGCACCTGGTCGATGCTGAACGACCGCCAGCGGGCCTCCGTCGAGTCAGACGGCGAGCGCTTGGCCCGGCCATCGGGGTCGATCCCGTAGCAGCGCTCGAACTCCTCGAAGTGCTTCGCGCTCAGCGGGCGGTCCTTCTTGGTGATCCCCGGCACGTTCGTCCGCGCGTCGAAGATCCACACCGCCGAGGACGGAGCGCCCTTGGTGAAGAAGACGACATTCGCCTTCACGCCCTGGCTGTACGGGGTGAAGGTGCCGCGCGGCAGCCGCAACACCGTGTGCAGGCTGCAATCCTCCGTCACCAGTTTGAAGACCTCCCCGGCCTGGTCGGCGAAGAGGCAGTTGTCCGGCAACACCATCGCGGCCCGGCCCCCCGGCTTCAGAATGGTCAGGACGTGCTGGATGAAGTTGAGTTGCTTGTTGCTCGTTGCGACGGTGAAATCGTCGTTGTCGGGAGCCTGGTTGGCCCCCTTGGTGCCGAAGGGAGGGTTGGTCAGCACCACGTCGAAGCGTTGCCCGGAGGGAACCTCGTAGATGGCGTCGCGCAACTCGATGATCGGCTCGATGCCGTGCAACACCAGGTTCATCAGCGCCATCCGGCGAGGCCGGGCGACCAGTTCGGTGCCGTAATAGGTCGATCGCTTCACGCGCCGGGCGGTGTCGCGGTCCAGGGCACCGCCCTTGGTCTGCTCGACGAGCCACTCGTAGGCGGCGACGAGGAACCCCGCCGTCCCGCACGCCGGGTCGCAGATCGTGAAGGTTCGGCTACCGCGCGGGTCGGGCCTCATACAGCGGACGATCGACTCGATGAGGACTCGCGGGGTGAAGTATTGTCCGGCCCCCTTCTTGCCCTCACTCGCGGCCTTCTCGAGCAAGCCCTCGTAGGCGGCCGCCTTGACATCGACGCCGAGGGCGGTCCAGTCGGTCTCGTCGATGAGCGTGATGAGCCGTTTGAGGTTCACGGGGTTGCTGAACCGCGACTGCGCGCCGGCGAATATCTGGCCGAGCATCCCCGGTGCCTTGCCGAGCAGACGCAGCGACTCGATGTAGTGGTCGGTCAGGCCGGTGCCGGACCTATTGCGGAGCGCCGCCCAGTCGCACCCCGCAGGCACCTCGACCGCCCGTTCCTCGGCCATCTTGAGGAAAAGGAGGTAGGTGATCTGCTCGATGTAGTCGCCGTAGTCGATGCCGTCATGCCGGAGGGTGTGACAGAATCCCCAGAGCTTGTTTACCACGTCGGTCATGCTGCCGGTGCCTCCTCGAGTTGGGTGATAGCGGAATTCGGCCTGGTTCAGATCGACGGGACAAAGGCTGACACGGCACGCACTCCCGCCCGGTCCTTTAGGGCCGGGCGGGCAGCCCGCGATCTGT
>JANXSH010000261.1 GCA_025356615.1 Planctomycetia bacterium
CGCCTTCTCCTCCTGAAATTCGTCTTATCCGTGCCCTCCGTGTTATCCGTGGTTCAATTCCGTTCCGGAGTAGCCTCTTACTTCACCGCCGCGACCTCCGCCTTCTCCAGATCCACACGCATCACATGCACATGGCTGTTCTGCCCGACGGCCCAGACGAGTTTGCGCTTCGGGTCGAACATCAGGCCCATCGAGTTGTTGAACGATCCTTTGCCGATCGGGTCCTCCCCCGTGAACAGCACGGCCTTCCAGGCGTTGGCCTTGCAATCGTAGAGCAGCCAGCGCCATGTGCCGCCGACTTCGACGCGCGCGCCGCCGAGGACGGCGTCTTGATCGGGGAGATAGACCGTCTCGCGGGAGGCGACGGCGGCCTTGGCCTTGCCCGCCGCGCCGAGCCAGGCGGTCTTGCCCGTCTTCGGATCGACGCTCATCACGTCGCCCTTGTTGCGATCGAGGGCGCTGAACAGCAGGAAGCGTTCGCGCTTCGAATCGAACGCCATCCCGTGTCGGTCGGGACTCTTCGCGGGGAGCGTGCCCTTTATGGGTATCGGCACCCAGACCTTCTTCTCGAGACGCCATAGGCCCGCGTCGCCGCCGCGTTTGTCGGCCCAGACGACCGCCCCGGTCGGCGTCGAGCAGAGGGTCACGACGTACATATTCGGCGCGTAGGGATTGCGCTCGGTGGAGCGCGACCATTTGCCCACTTTTGGATCGAAGAAGTAGTTGTATTCATGACAGGCGAACACCATTTGGGAGAGGTTGGTGTCGAACCCAGTCGCCTTGTAGGTGTGGCCCGTCATCCAGGGGTTGCCCTTGAAACTCCACTCGCCGTTGACCTGATCGTTGCTGTGGATGTATTCGATGGGCATCTCGGGGGTGAAAGGGAGCGAGTAGCGATCGGTCCTGATGTCGTAGACGATCGGCGCGGTGCCGCTGTACGCGGAATGGCCTCCCGAGAAGCGTAGGATCAGGTCGTTCGTCGAGTCGAAGACCGCCGACCCCCAGTCCATGTTGGGTCGGGGCAGTTTTGGCGTCGCCAGGCGAACCCAGCGATTCGCGGGCAGGTCGGCCAGCGTCGCGGCCACCTTCTTCGGGTCCGCCGCAGGCACATCCTTGGCGAACCATGCCGGGTCATACGGCCCCGTGCGCCGTTCGACGCTGCCCGGCTTCACGCCGTGGAGTTTCGTGAGGCTCGCGTCGAGGTGCTCGACATCGAGCTTACACGTCCAGGTCGAGCCGTCGTCGGCGACGACGAGCAGTTCTTCCGCCTCGTTGATAGCGGCCCGGAGGACGCCGTTACTCGGCCCGGTGGGAGTGTCTTTGCCGGGGGCAAAGCGCCGCAGGAGCTGCCAGCGCTGGGCGGCGGGATCGTAGAGCCAGAGTTCGAGCGGCAGTCGGCGATAGAACGCGCCGACGTAGTCCGTGCTGGAGGCGTAGCCGTAGCCCCCGACGAGTAAGACACGCTTCGATTTCGGCAGCCAGAGGAGCGCGTGGCCGGCGCGCGGCGAGGGGCCGACGGGCGGGCTGTGCCGCGTCCACTTCGTCGTGGCGGGGTCGAACTCCCAGGTGTCGGCGACGAGCTGGTCCAGTTGATCGCCGCCGAAGAGGATCACCTTCTTGCGGACGGGGTCGAAGACGAGTTGCGAGTTCGCCCGCTGGGGTGGCTGCTCGTCGAGGGCCAGTCGGGTCCAGGCGTTCTTGGCGTGCGAATAGACCCAGGTGCCGGGGTCGCCGCGTTCGCTCTGGACGTTGCCGCCGCCGAAGAGGATGAGTTGGCGCGATGCGGTGTCCTGCGCCATCGAAGCCCAGAGGAGCTTGCCGCCGGTCTCCTTCATGGGGTGGGTCGCCGGGGCGAGGTCGGCCCAGACTCGCTTCACGGGGTCATACGAGAACGTCGAGCCGCCCGCGTAGAAGACGAACCGCTTGCCCTCGGCGTCGTGGGCATAGGCCGAGCCGAGCGAGAAGGTGCCGTACACCGACCAGTTGGGGCGGACGTTGCCCTCGGCATCGCGGAAGCCCCAAACCTCTCCCTTCCATCGGGGTGCCTTACAGGGGCCGAACTTCGGCCCCCACTCACGCCCCTCCGGGAAGGCGTTTTCCCATCGGTTCGATTTCGCGTCGAGGGCGAGGACATCGTAGGGCCGAGGCTCGCGATACTGCCCCGAATAGGTAAGGCCGCCCAGCACACAGAAGCGTCCGAGTTCGGGAGAGTAGACCAGCGGCGGCTCGCGGCGTCGGCCGGTGATCGTCGCCTTGTCGAGCTTGGTCCAGGTGTTCGTTTCGCCGAGCGCGGTGCCCGAGAGGAGCAACGCGATAAGGATCGCCCGAGCAAATTTGGATTGCGTTAGGCGACTCCATTTCGGAATTCGACTCATCTTCGTGTCCTCCCTTGTGACCTCGAACGCTGTCGCCTTATTCCGGAACGAGGTACGTCCCCGCCAGCCGGTCATGAGGGGCGCGGGTCGGGAAAACGATCGCGAGAACGGCAAAAGCGATCAAGGTAGCCACGCCGAACCCCCAGATCCCGAAATAGACGACGGGCAAGTCGGGGCGGTAGTGCGCCACCCCGTTGGCCAGGGCGAAGAGCGCCCCGACCGGTGCCCAGACCAGCAAGGCGCGGTAGGCACACTGGAGACGAGTCGCCTTGCGCCCGTCGGCCCGGCGCAGGGCGACCCCGCCGCGGAAGTAGGCGTAGCCGCCGCGGAACAGGAAGGCCCAGACGACCCAGAACAGGGTACACGACGCCACGGCGACGTAGGCAGCCACCTTGTCCTCCGATGTCCCTGGGGGCAATTCACCCTTCCAACGCAGAGCGATGAAGGGAGCGCCCAGCAGGAGCCACGGGCCAAAGAACGGGACGTGCAGCAGCACTACGGTCAGGGCCAGGTGAGCGCAGCGGCGTAATCGGGTGACCTCGGTCGGCCGGTCGCGCGTGGCTTCCAGGTCGGTCTGGAACTGCGCGAGCGTGGTATAAGGCTCCTGGGTGCCGAGCAACCGCTCCAGGAGGAGAGTCGCGTGGACGGGCACCGGCACACGAACGCACTGCGGCCGCCCGTCAGCGGCGCGCGGTCCGCCCTCCAGAGCGGTCACGGCCACCTCGCCGAGAAACCTCAGGGCACGTCGTTCGTCGCCTTCAGCCGGCTCGCCCGGATCGGCACCATCCGGTTCCGGCTGCATGGGGCCAGCCAGACCGGCGCTCGAGAGCTGGCCTCGGCCGGTCGGCTGCAACCAGACGTGCTGGACCGTGAGCGAAGCCGGCAGCGTGCCATCGGCGCACGAAGCGGCCAACTCTTCCGCGAGATCCTCCAGGAGTGGCCTCGCTTCCTTCCACGAAAGGCGTCCGCCCGCCGCGACCACCTCGGGGAGTCGGGCACCGGCCGACGCGAGGAAGGCGTCCCATCGCCAGCCTCCCTCCGTGCCGCACGCCAGCCAGCGGATTCGCGTGTTGCGGTTGACATCCCGCTGCCCCGCCTCGGGGACGGGGCTCGTCGCCGTCCGCATCCGAATCCACACGCCGCGTCCCAACTGGGTGTCTTCGCCCAGCAGGGTTCTCTCTCGGTCGGTCCACCGCAGCGCGCCTCGTATCCGAAAGGGGCCGACTCGCTCGGGCACGCCCTCGGGGTGAGACGCCTCCGCCACCGGAAAGGCGCGCCTGCGGATGGCCCGTCTCTTCGGTGCCTCCGGCCAGCGGAGCCGGTAGGTGCGAGTCCCGCTGAGCCACTCGTGCAGCCCCCGGTAGCCGTTGCGAACACGCATGGTACTGACCGTGAGGGCCACCGCCAGGCACATCAACAATAAGTTCACACAGCCGAGCAGGGCGAGCATCTGGACCTGTTCTTGGGTCGGCGGAGTCCCCTCGACCGGCAACGAGCCTGCCATCGACACGATAAGGATGACGAGGCTGGCGAGGTGGAGCGAGAAATAGAGCACGCCGCTCCGGAGCAGCGCCCGGCCAATACCTGGGGGGGCGTTCCCGAGAGCGGTGCCCACTCGGAGGCGCAGCAGTCGCTTGCCTACCGACCAGCCCCAAACCCCCTCGAGTACCCCGATGTAAGTCAACCAGAGTACGCCGTTCAGGATCTCAATGTAGATCATAGAGGAGGTCTGAGGAGACCGAAGCGTCGGAAGGAGGCCGGCGCGGAGGACCGGCTCGACGATACCCGTGGTCACGGCTTGGCCGACGAGTATCACGAGGGCTCTATCGATCAGGTAAGCACCGAGGCGAAGCCCGATGCCGCCCAGCGAAGGCTCTGCGGGTAGGAAAGGGACCAACGCCTTGCGGAACTCGTCGAGGTCGCGCCAGCGGCGTTTCCGGTCCCGCTCCAGCCCCCGGAGGACGACCTTGTCGAGCGCGCGGGGCAGC
>JANXSH010000305.1 GCA_025356615.1 Planctomycetia bacterium
CGCATTCCCACGCAGAGCGTGGGAACGAGAAGGGATGGCTCTTTCTTTTCTCGTTCCCACGCTCTGCGTGGGAATGCGCTTTGGACGCTCTGCGTCCCGTATCGATTTGACTTGTGTATAAACGACAGGCGAAGTCCCCCACCCAACGACCGCAACCGTCCCATAATCCGCTGGCGCACCCGCGAGTGAGTGCGCGAGGGAGCGACCTTGCCCTGCCGAGGAGGAACGATATCCTTACCAATTGAGAACGGCCCGTCGGCGACCCAGGCGGGACCACACTCGTTCGAGGGGGTGCCTCATGCGTCATGCGTCCCGATGGGTGGTGCTGGGATGTCTCTTGCCGATGCTGCCCCTCTGGGCCGCGGCCCCGCCTCCGGTCCCGGCAGACCAGTACGGCGACTTGCTCCCTCCCGGTGCCGTCGCCCGCATGGGGACGCAGCGCTTCGCCCACGCGGGCTTCATCGAGGCGGCCCAATTCGCCCCGGACGGCAAGACCATCCTGTCCTACGGAACGGACGACACGTTCCGCGTCTGGGAGACGGCCACGGGTCGGCAACTGCAATCCTGGCCGCGACAGGGATTTCGGTACGACAATCGCTCGGCCGTCGCCTTCTCCTCGGATCGTAAACATCTGGCGATCGCCTGCGCGAAAGACAACGGGGACGAATATCGCTACTACTTCCTGCTGTGCGAAGTCGCCTCCGGTAAGGAACGGATGCGAGTCCTCTTACCGAAGGACAAGGGGTCGATCTATTCGGTCTCCTTCTCGCCCGACGGAAAGCGCCTGGCGGCCGGCGATAGCGAGGGCAGGATCGGGCTGTGGGATGTCGCCACCTGCCGAGAAGTCGGAAGCATGAAATGGGGAGAAGGTGGGGTCAGTTCGATGACCTTCTCTCCCGACGGGCGGACGCTGGTCGTCGATAGTGGGAGAGACCTGCCCGCTCTCCTCGATCCCGCTACCGGCAAGCAGATCCTCCCGTTGCACGAACGCGGAACAGTCCCCTTGTGGAGCTACCCCTTCAAGGCGGCCCTGGCGTTCACCCCTAACGGGAAAGTCATCGCGACCGGACATCGAGACTGCACGATCCGCCTCTGGGATGCCAAGAGCGGCAAGGAGATACGAAAACTCGGAGCCTTCGAGCAGGGGGAAGTCGGCTCGTCGAAGCAGTGCGCGAGCATCGTCCTTTCCCGCGACGGCAAGACGTTGTTCGTGAACAACATCGACGGCCGGATCGAAATCTGGGACATCGAGACCGGCAAACGACGGTTCCACTTCCGACAGCATCATTTCGTCTACGGCCCGCACCACGGACCTTCCCTTTCCCTCTCCCCCGACGGCCGCACATTGGCCTCTTGGGGCTGGTCGTACGCGCTCCGGATGTGGAACGTGGCCGACGGGAAGGAACTCCACCCCGCGAAGGCCCATCGGTTGGAGGTCAACGCGGTCGCCCTGTCGTCGGACGGCCGGACCCTGGTCACTGCCGGACGGGGCCAGGTGATCGGGGCGTGGGAGACGACGACGGGGGCGAGCCGTTGGCTGGCGGAGACTCGAGAAGGAGTCCACGCGCTCGCCTATTCCCCCGCTGGTCCGTCGATCGCCTCGATGGATGACCCTTCCATCGGGTCGGCACTCGCCCGGAGGGGGGCACCCGCAGAAATCGCTTTCCGGGACGTGGCGAGGGGCAAACTTCTGAAGGCCCGACAATTCGAAAAATGTGATTTACTCTTGGCCCTTGGCTCCTCCCCCGAAGGAAAGTTGCGAACTCTCGCCACCACCGGCCACCTCTACTGCTACGACCGCAAGGGCGGCGAGACCTCCGTGGAAGTGGAACCCGCCGGCGGGTTTTCGTTCGCCTTCTCGACCGACGGCCGACGGCTCCTGGCTTGGGACGACCACAAGAACGGTTGCCCCTCCGCCGAACTCGCGGACGTGGACATCTTCCTCTGGGACACCGCTACGGGCAAGAAAGTGAACGTCTCCCGGTTCCAGGCAAAGCAAGCGTCGATCGACTCGCTCGCCCTCGCCCCCGATCATCGAACGCTCGCGGTCGCCGGCATGGACGGCACCCTCCGACTGTGGGAGGTCGCGACGGGGCAAGAACGCTGGCGGGCCGATGGCTTCTCTTGTGTTTGCTTCTCGCCCGACGGCCGACTGCTCGTCGCCGGGGGCAAGACCGGGGGAATCTTGATCTACGACATGATTCGTCGGCAGGAACTCCGCCGCCTCGAAGGACATCGGGGGAAGGTGACGGCGCTGGCGTTCGCGCCCGACGGCCGGACGTTCGCCTCCGGGAGCGCGGACACGACGGCGCTCGTCTGGAGCCTGTCGAAGGTGATGACGCAAGTGCCGGTGAAGGCCGAACCCGTGTCGGCCATCGCCGAAGGGCTGTGGTCCGACCTGGCGGGCGACGCGGAACTGGCGCACCGCATCGCTCGCGCGTTCCTCGCGACGCCGGACAAGGGGGTGGCGTTCCTGCGCGAGAAGCTGCGGCCCCTCCCGCCGGCCCCCAAGCAGGTCGAGCGCTGGCTGGCGGACCTGGACAACGACCGGCAGACCGTCCGCCGACGGGCATACAACGGGCTGGAGACGCTGGGCGAACAGGCCGTGCCGTTCCTGAGCCGGGCGCTGGCCGCGAAGCCGACGCCGGAGGCCAAACGCCAACTGGAGAAGTTATTGCGGCCCTCGAGGGGCGAACTGTCGGTGTACACTCTTCGGCTGCTGCGGGTGGTGGAGGTGCTGGAGAACATCGGGTCGGCGGAGGCGCGAACGGTCCTGGCCGCGATGGCGCGAGGTGGGCACAACGCCCGCGTGAAGCGGGACGCAGCGGAGGCGCTGGCCCGGCTCGGGCGATGAGGGTCGCCGTCGATCCGGTGCCTTAGTCGATCCTCACGTCTCCGGCTGTTCCTCGAGGAAGACGCGCAGCTTCTTCGGCTTGCCGCCGAGGATCGCCTCGATCTCGACCGCCTTGCCCGGCTAGACGAGCCGGCTCTCGATCGTGCGCGAGGTCGTTGCGGAAGTCACCCCACGTCGCGCAGCGTTACCCGCTGCGATTCGGTCCCCAGGCCGCGCACTTGTAAGACGATGCCCTTCTTCGTCGAGCCGTCTTCGACCGCCCGGACCAGCGCGGTCGCCATCGTCACCGGCTTCTTGTCCACGCTCAGCACCACCCAGCCGGCCTTCAGGCCGGCCATGCCCGCGAGGCCGCGCCGGTCGATGCGCGTGATGAGGACGCCGCGCAGGCTCGCGGGGTAGCCCAGCGCCTCGGACACGTCGTCGCTGAGGTCGGCGACGACGAAGCCGAGTTTCGCGATCGCGACCGCCCCCTTGCCCTCTTCGGGAATGTCGGGGGCCTTCGAGGTTCCGAACTTCTCGGGCTGTTCTTCGATGGTGACGCTCAACTTCTTCTTCCTGCCGGCGCGGATCACTTCGATATCGACGGGCTTGCCCGTCGGCAGGCCGGCGACGACCGTTTGTAGGCCGCGCGAGTCCTTGACCCTCTTGCCGCCGAGGGTGACGATCACGTCGCCCTTCTCGAGGCCGGCCTTCTCGCCTGGCGCGTCGCGGTAGAGGCGCGTGACCTCCACGCCCGAGGCTTGATCGAGTTGCAGCTCCTTGGCGGTCTCCTCGTTCACGTCGCGGATGCCGACGCCGAGGTAGCCCCGCTTGACGACGCCGCCGTCGAGGAGCTTCTGCGCGATCACTTTGCCGAGGTTGCTCGCGATCGCCAGGCCGACACCCTGGAATCCGCCCGACCGACTCTTGATGGCGGAGTTGATGCCGATCACCTTGCCCTCGAGGTTGACGAGCGGGCCGCCCGAGTTGCCGGGGTTGATGGCCGCGTCGGTCTGGAGGAAGTCTTCGTACATGTTCATCTTCAGCGACCGGCCCTTGCTGGAGATGATGCCTTGGGTGACGGTGCCCGCGAGGCCGAACGGCGCTCCGACCGCCAGCACGCGGTCGCCGATCTCCATCAGGTCGCTGTCGCCGAATTCGAGGTAGGGCAGAGCCTCCTTGACATCGAGTTGGAGGATCGCCATGTCGGTCTTCACGTCCGTGAAAATCTTCTTCGCGATGAACTTCTTGCCGCTGGCCATCTGGACGAGAACCTGGTCCGCGCCCTCGACGACGTGGTTGTTCGTGACGATGACCCCCTTGGGGCTGATGAGGAAGCCCGAGCCGAAACCGACCTGGGAGCGCTCGTCGTCGATCCGCCGATCCCCATCACCGGAGTCGAAGAAACGCCGTAAGTCATCGGGGAGTTGCATATCGCCGGTCCGCTTGGGTCGAGGCTTACCCCCCTTGGCCTGGGCCTCGAGGCTGACCACGGCTGGCAGCACCTTCTTGACGATGTCGCGGTAGCTGGTGATGACGCGCGGGATCGCCGTCGGCGTGTCCCCCGGTGCCTGGCTCACGAGGAGAGATCGCCCGACGTAGGTTCCCATTCCGCCCAGGACCAGACACGTCCCGATCAGCAAATACGATTTCATCCGATCAACCTCCCGAGTAGGCGATGCGTCGAATCGACTTCGACATGAAGTATAGACGATCCGGGCGACATCCGTTCACTTCTTCCTCGAACGGATCGTCCCCTTTCCATCTTATTCGCTCCGACGGGTCCAAGGATTTCAAGGACGGTTGAGGCATCTGGAGTGCCTCCAGCAGCCGGCTCCGCCGCTCCCAGCCGAGCTGCCCACGCCGTTTCCGGCGCGCCAGCCACCTTTGCCCCAGACGCACCGCTTCGTAGCGGAACCGTTTCTGTGGAAAGTCGGTGTGCAAAGGCGATGCCCCCGATCCGCGTGTGGCCCTCGCTCCGCTCGACCCATACTAGATGACCGTTTCGCAAGTTCCTCGCCAGTTCTTCTTAGCCCGACGCGCGAGCGAGGGACACCATAACTCTCGCTCGAGCGTTTTGAAGTTGCGCGTTTGGGCGATCTGCGATCCACGGGGCGGCCAGGATACCGGAGCGGCGATGCGTAAGCACGCCGGTGAATGGCACTTCCATGAGGGCAGTTCCGCGACGTAAGTCCTTATTCCTCCGTCGGACAATCGACGTAAGTCCTTATTTTTC
>JANXSH010000400.1 GCA_025356615.1 Planctomycetia bacterium
CTCCCCCTCCCCTTTAGGGGAGGGGGTTGGGGGGTGGGGTCAGCCGCTCACCGACTTCACCCCCTCCCCAAGGATTTTGCTCATGCTCCGCCGAATCATACTCCTGTCAACGATCACCCTCGCGATGGCCCCCCCCTGCTCCGCCGGGACGGTGGACTTCGAGCGCCAGGTCGTCCCGCTCCTGGGGCGGATGGGCTGCGCTGCGGGGTCGTGTCACGGGTCGTTCCAGGGCAGGGGAGGGTTTCGGCTCTCGCTGTTCGGGCACTCCCCGGAGCAGGACTACCGGGCGTTGACGCGCGACGGCATGGCCCGCAGGGTGGACCGCTTCCGCCCCGAGCGGAGCCTGTTGTTGCTCAAGCCGACTGCGGACACTCCCCACGAAGGCGGCAAGCGATTTGCCCGCGACTCGTGGCAACACCGCGTGTTGCGCGACTGGGTCGAGCAGGGTGCGGCCCATAAGCCCGGCAGCGGGCGGGTGCGTCGCCTGATGTTGGACCCGGCGGAGTCGAAGTTGATGGAGCCTGGAGGGACGGCGACCGTCCGGGCGACGGTGGAGTACGCCGACGGCTCCCGCGCGGACGTGACGCCCTACTGCGAAATCCGTGTGCAGGACGACTCGGTCGCCAACGTCGGGGCCGATGGGAAGGTGCGCGGGATCCGGCCCGGCGACACCGCCATCATCGCCTCGTATCTCGGACAGATCACGACCGCCCGCGTCCTCGTCCCCGCCGTCATGGAAAAGGGGAAAGTCTACCCGACGGTCCCCGAGGCGAACTTCATCGACCGCGAAGTGTTCGCCAAGCTGAAGCGGCTGAACATCCCGCCTTCGGACCTCAGCGACGACGCGACCTTCCTCCGGCGGGTGACGATCGACACGATCGGCAGTATCCCATCGCCCGATGAGGTCCGGGCGTTCCTGGCGGACCGATCGCCGGACAAGCGGCGGCGCGAGGTCGATCGGTTGCTGTGCGGCCCGCTGCACGCGGCCCTGTGGGCGACCCGCTTCAGCGACATCACCGGGAACAACGTCAGCACCGCCGGGACGCCCCGGACGATCGACCAACGGGCGAAGATGTGGCACGACTGGTTGCGCCGACGGTTCGCCCAGAACGTGCCTTACGATCAACTCGTGCGTGGCATCCTGAGTGCCACCAGCAAGGGCGACCGGACGATCGACGCCTGGATTCGCGAAGAAGCCGGGTTCGCCGACGACGGGCTTGCCAACCGCTACGCCGAGCGGACGACGCTCGACCTGTTCTGGCGGCGGACTAACGGCGACGAGTTCTTCCCGCTCGAGCAGATGGCGGAGTTGACCGCCGCCGCCTTCCTCGGGGTGCGGATGGAGTGTGCCCAGTGCCACAAGCACCCGTTCGACCGTTGGACCCAGGCCGACTACCGGAGTTACGCCAACGTCTTCGGCCAGGTGAAGCTCGGCAGCTCGCAGGCGTTGCGTTCCGCCATGTTCCGCCTCCTCGAGGAGCGGCGCGCGTCGGGGAAGGGCGACAAGCCGGTCCCCCGGTTGACGGAGGTGTTCGTCAGTAACACGGCGCTCCGCCGGTTGGCCGCCCCCGACACCGGCGGGGCGCTCCCCGCCAAACTCCCTGGCGGGCCGGAAATACCCCTGGAAGGCGACGCCCGCGAGCGCCTCGTCGATTGGCTCGTCCGACCGGGGAACCCGTTCTTCGCCCGCAACCTCGTCAATCGGGTGTGGGCGCACTACTTCGGTGCCGGGCTGGTCGAGCCGGTGGACGGCTTCTCCGCCGGGAACCCTCCTACGAATCCGCGACTCCTCGACGCGCTGGCCGACGACTTCACGCGCTCGGGGTACGACTTCCGCCGGTTGGAGCGTCTCATCCTCACGTCCCGGACTTACGCTCTGTCGTCCTCGCCCCAGAAGGACACGCCGGCGGACCCCCGGAATCTCTCGCACGCCCGCGTCCGGCGGTTGATGGCGGAGGCGGTCGTCGATGTGTTGGACGGTGCGCTTGGTTCCAACGCCGCTCCGGGGAGGCGGGCCATCGAGATCGCCCAGAGTCAGGTGGCCGACGAACACATCGGACGCATCTTCCGAACCTTCGGCCGGCCCTCGCGCACGGCCCTGTGCGACTGCGAACGCCCGACGCAATCCACCTTGCCCCAGACGATGTTCCTCATGACCGACCGCACCCTGCTCGCGAAGATCGAGCGCGGCAGGCTGAAGACGCTGCTCGCGAGCCAGAAGACCGATACGCAAATCGTGGACGAACTGTTCCTGGCGACCCTGTCCCGGTTCCCCGACGAGGCCGAGCGGCGTGCGGCGCTGCGACACGTCGGGGCCAAGGACGACCGACGAGCCGGGTTCGTGGACACCGTGTGGGCGCTCATCAACACCCGTGAATTCATCCTGAACCATTGAAGGAGTGAATCGACATGCGAACGCAACCGCGAACCGACGGCCACACCCGACGAGACTTCCTCCGCGTGGGTAGCGCGGGGCTGCTCGGCCTGGGCCTGGGCGACCTTCTGAGGCTCCAGGCCGGGGCGAAGGTCAAACGCCGGGCCGAGGGCGTGATCCTGATTTGGCTCAACGGCGGCCCCTCGACGATCGACATGTGGGACCTCAAGCCCGACGCCCCCGAGGCGATCCGGGGAGCGTTCCGCCCCGTGGACACCACCGCCAAGGGGATTCGGATCAGCGAACACCTGCCGAAGACGGCCCGCGTGATGAATCGGTGCGTCCTGGTCCGTTCGCTGAGTCACAGCATCCCCGAACACGGAGTGGCGACGCGCTACATGGCGACGGGGAACCTGCCCACCCCCGCGATCGAATACCCGTCGCTGGGGTCGCTCGCCGCGAAGGCGCTCCGCGCCACGCCGGGCGTCCCGCCGTATGTGAGCTTCGGCGAGCGAGGCAACGCGGCGACCAGCGGGGCGGGCTACCTGGGGTCGGCGTACAGTCCCTTCGAGTTCGAGGGCGACCCCGGACGCGGGGCCATCCGCGCCGAGGGGCTGGGACTGCCGAACGGCTTCACGCTGTCCTCGCTGTCCGAGCGGGACGCCCTGCGCTCGACGTTCGACTCCCGGTTCCGCGCGCTCGACGAGTCGGACCTCCCCGCGAGCCTGGACGAATTCAACCGCCAGGCGCTCGACCTGCTGCGCTCGGACAAGACCCGGAAGGCGCTGCGCCTGGAGAACGAGAAGACCGCCGTGCGCGACCGGTACGGCCGGTCCTCGTTCGGCCAGGGCGTCTTGGCGGCGCGAAGGCTCATCGAGGCCGGGGTGCGTTTCGCCACGGTGAGCCTGGGCGGGTGGGACACCCACGCCGGCAACTTCGCCTCACTCCAGAACACCCTCCTGCCCCAACTCGACGGTGCCCTGTCCGCCCTGATTTCCGACCTCGACGACCGCGGGATGCTCGATCGCACCGTAGTCTACTGCGCCGGGGAGTTCGGCCGCACGCCGCGGATCAACCGAGCGGACGGCCGCGACCACTGGTCGCGCTCAATGGCCGTCCTCCTCGCCGGCGGGGGCCTCCGCCGAGGCTACGCGCACGGACGAACGGACAGCCGGGGAATGGCCCCGGCGGAAGACGCCTGCTCGCCGGATGATCTCTCGGCGACCGTCTTCAGCGCCCTGGGCATCGAGCCGAACCACGAGTTCAAGACATCGTCCGGTAGGCCGATGATGCTGTTCCGCGAGGGCAAGGTGATTGTGCCTTTGTTGGCGTGATGCCTGGCTGGTGGGAGTACCCCGATGGCGCGGGCGCGAACTGGTCGGGGCGGTCCGCGCAGGCATCTGGTGAAATCTTATGTGGTGTTGAGAAGGGTTGAAGGCCACAAGGCGGGAGGGAGCGGAGCATGAGGTGCGGTCCTGCTCCTCGTAGCCTGGCATGAAGTCTCACACTTCGCTCGGAGAACCCTTCCGCGATGTCAAGCAGATTCCAGGCGGGTTCGTGAATCGTAGGGCGTTCCTTCCGTGCCGGGATACTATTTGCTGGTCCACGAAGGTCGGGAGAAGAGTTTGATGAACCCAGCCGGTCGTCAAGAATGATGGAACAAACTGCCCCACTGCGGGCAATATATAAGTAGAAGACGACAGCGACGAGGTTCGAGCCGATGCCGAATAGTCCGTTGAACGCGGTCATCCAACAACTCCGTTCCGCCGTCGGGCCG
>JANXSH010000748.1 GCA_025356615.1 Planctomycetia bacterium
CTCACCCCCCAGCCCCCACTCCCCCAGGGAGATGGGGAGCAGGAGACGCCTCCAACGGCGTCACGTCTCCGCCTGATCCGGTCTTGCTCCCCCCTCTCCCTGCGGGAGAGGGGGCTGAGGTCTTCGCCGCGCCCCAGTGAGACCCTTGAAACTACTGGTGAGCGACGGAAGGATGAAGTTTTCCGTCGCTCACGCTTCCGGCTCGTCGGGGATCGCCCCGCGCACTCTACTTCTCTTCAGGGATGTACTCCCCTGCCTCGACGGGGTGGCCCTGCCACTCCATCTGCGCGTCCGCGCACGGCTTGCTGAGGTGAACCTTCTGATCGACCCGGTCCACCCAGTCCACCGGGATGTAGTGGTGGCTGCCTCGGGCCTCGGGGCCGTTCTTGGTAAGCTTGATCGAGAGACCTGCCACGCGATCGACGACCCCGACGGGTTTGCCGCACGAGCCGACGACCTCCATGTGTTCTTTGATCTTCGAGGTATCCGTCATGGGGATCTCCTAAGTGAAGTAGCGGCGATGGATGAGAGAAACGAGTGCAAACCACGCGCCGAAACGGACGAATCGAAATGGCTGGGCATCCGGTGACGACGCACATAGAATCTCCACGAGAGCGAATCTCGGGAGAAGCCCCCATGTCCTACTCGGCAGAAATCAGTCGCGCGAATCCGACGTGTTTCCTGTTCCTCATCGACCAGTCGAAGTCGATGCTCGGGCCGCTCGCGGGCGCGGGCAGCCAGAGCAAGGCGGCTTCCGTCGCCACATCGGTCAACCAGTTGCTCTACTCGCTCGTGCTGCGCTGCGTCTGGGGCAGTTCGGTCATGGACCGTTTCCACGTCGGCGTGATCGGCTACGGGGCGCAGGTCGGCCCCGGCCTCGGCGGCGCGCTCGCCGGGCGCGAGCTGGTGTCGATCGGCGACGTGGCGCGCAGCCCTCTCCGAGTCGAGCAGGAGACGCAGACGAACCTCGACGGCAGCACACAAATGGTCCGCAAGCCGATCTGGTTCGAGGCATCGGGCGGCGGCCAGACGCCGATGTGCGCGGCATTTCGGATGGCAAGCACCTGGCTCAGCGGGTTCCTCCTCGACCACCCCGATTGCTTCCCGCCGGTCGTCATCAACATCACCGACGGCAAGCCCAACGACGGCAACCCCGAGGCCGACGCCGTTCGGCTCCAACAAATGTCGAGTACGGACGGCAACGTCCTGGTCTTCAACGTCCTGCTCTCGGCGACCGCCGGGGATCGCATCGAATTCCCCGACTCCGAGGGACTCCTCCCCGACGCCTACGCGCGGCTGCTGTTCCGCATGTCGAGTCCACTGCCCGAGGCGCTGTGGTCGGCGGCCCAGGAGGCGGGCGTCTACGCCAGCCCCTACACGCGCGGCTGTGTGTTCAACGCCGACCTCGACTCCGTCGTCCGCGCGCTCGACATCGGGACGCGCGTCTCCATGAGCAACCGCGGGTGAGATCATGCGAAATGCCCGTGGCTTCCGCGTCGCCCGTCGTGGACTGAGCGCCGACGAGTGCGAAGACGCCTGGGCGATCGACGCGGAAACGACCCGAGTCGCCGTCGCCGACGGCGCGACCGAGAGCGCCTACCCCGGCGTCTGGGCACGGCTCCTCGTCGAGCAGTTCACCCGAGAGCCCGGCGACTGGCCCGGATGGATCGCCCAGGTCCAGCCGCTCTGGCTGGAGTCCGTCCGGCAGCCGGACACGCCCCCCCTGCCCTGGTTCGTCGAACAAAGCCTGGCGCGCGGCGCGTTCGCCACGTTCCTCGGGGTCCACTTCGATGAGGCGAGCGCCGAGGTCGTCGCGGTCGGCGACAGTTGCCTCTTCCAGGTGCGAGCGGATCGAGTGGAGCGATCCTTCCCGCTCGAACGATCGTCGGAGTTCGGCAACACGCCGTGGCTGGTCGGCTCGCGAACCCCGCCGGACGAGGTGCCCCGGCGACACGGCATGACCTGCCGACTCGACCTGATGGCGGGCGATCGGCTGTGGTTGATGACGGACGCCCTGGCGCGATGGTTCCTCGTGGAAACCGAGGCCGATCGGCGTCCGTGGGCCGACCTGGAAGCCCTCCTTGGCCAGCCGGATGAGGGGTGGGCCGCGTGGGTCGAGACGCTGCGCGATCGGCGCGAGCTTCGCAACGACGACACGACGGTCGTAGTCGTCACGATTCTGGGGGTGGACTCGTCTCTGGAAGTAAGCGGGAGAGGGGAATGCTCTTCGTAGACACTGGCTGAACTACTCCCTCAGTCCAGGCGGCGAAGAGCCATCTAAGCGAGTGAGGCAAATCAGCTAGAAGGCTCGACTGACACCAATACGATCGCTAGAATCTCTTAGAATCCTAATAAAGCTTGCTTACCCACCTTCGCCGGAGGTCCAATGAACGCCCCAAGTCTGACCTCATTGTTGATTCGCTGGGAGGAGGCGCACACCGAAGGCATATCTCTCTCCGCCGCAGAACTGTGCATCGACTCCCCTCACCTAATCCCTGAGTTGCAGAAGGCGATCGATGCCCTTCAGGCCATGCAACACTTGATAGGGACGAAAGCGACCTCTGCGCCAGTCGCGGCCGAGTCCTGGGCCACGATCTTTCCCCCCGAAGGACGAACCAACCTGGCATCGGATCAAATCTTCTCGCCGTCCAGTGCGAATCAGACACCTGCGCCAGCAGGCTATGAGGTGTTGGAAGAGTTGGGCCGCGGCGGTATGGGTGTGGTCTACAAGGCACGGCAGCGCACCCTCAACCGACTGTGCGCCCTGAAGGTGATCCTAGATGCTGGGCACGCCGACACCGATCAGCGAGTTCGCTTCTTGATCGAAGCGGAGGCCATCGCGAGAATAAAACACCCCGGCATCGTGCAGATCTATGACTTCGGCACTTACGGCGGACTGCCCTATTTCTCGATGGAATTATGTGAGAACGGTTCCCTGGCCGACAGATTACGCCACGGACCGCTGACCGCGAGAGAGGCCTCGGCGATAGTCGAGAACGTGGCCCGCGCCGTTCATGCCGCCCATGAGTCTGGGATCGTCCATCGCGACCTCAAGCCGGGGAACGTGTTGCTGGCGGCGGACGGTTCGCCGCGAGTGACCGACTTTGGGCTGGCCAAGCGCACCTACACAGAAGGGCACACTCAGACGGGTGCCGTGATGGGTACACCGTCGTACATGGCTCCAGAACAGGCTGGAGGGAAAAAAGAGATTGGTCCGGCGGTCGATGTCTGGGCTTTAGGAGCGATCCTCTACGAAGGCCTTTCGGGTCGTCCGCCATTCGGCGCGGCAACGCCACTGGACACCCTCATGCAGGTGATCGACGATGAGCCGGTGACGTTACGCCAGCTCAACAAGAAAGTCCCGGTGGACCTGGAGACGATCTGCCACAAGTGCTTGCACAAGATACCGGCCAAGCGCTATCAAAGTGCCGGGGCGTTGGCGGAGGATCTAAATCGGTGGCTGACGAACGAGCCGATCTCGGCGCGTCCCGTCGGCACAACCGAGCGGGTTCTGCGCTGGGTGAAGAAGCGACCGGCAATCGCCGGGCTAGCGGCCCTGTTGGCCGTCCTGACCATTGGGAGCATGATGGTCATTCTGTCTTTCTACCGCGATGCCAGCGAGCAAGCCCGTATCGCCGGGCAAGAGCGTGAGACTGCTCTGGAGGCCGAAACGCGAGCACGCACGGCACAGGGCGAGGCTGAAGGGCAGCGGGATCATGCGGAGCTGCGGACGCAGATGTCCCAGTACGCCTTCCGGCTGGCCCAAATCCAACGCGAGCTGGCGGGGAAGGGTCTTTCGGAGTCGGGAATATCGCGAGCCTCGAGCCTGTTCGAACAATGCTCTCAGCCTCTTCGAGGCTGGGAGTACGAGCACCTGCGGCTGCAACTCGGCCATCGCGTGTTCCTTCAGAAGAAAAACCCACCGCACGAAGACAGAGTTCAATCTATCTGCTACAGCCGTGACGGTCGTTCGATCGTTACGAGTACCACGAGACAGATACGAGTATGGGACGCCGTCACGGGTCGGGTCGAGAAGACACTGGATGCAGGGAAATCGCGGATCAAGAGTGTCCACCTCAGTCCGGATGGGCGCTGGCTGGCGTGCGGGGGGCATGCCTACGACGAGGAGGGTAATGAATTCAACGAAGAAAAAGAACACGACGCTCCCTTGATCATGACTCGTGGCGTTTTCGATAAGGGCATGCGCGCTCGCGCCGTGGTAATGGTCTGGGACTTGAACAACAAGGAACGCCAGCCGAGAAAACTCGAGGTCAAAGGGAAATCAATCGTCGCTGTCCGGTTCGCGCCCGATGGATCGTGGCTGGCTAGTGCTGGATCCGAAAAGACCGTGTGGATCTGGGATGTTGATTCCTGGAAGCGACAGCCCAAAGAGATCATCGCCCCTGAATCAGTGGATTGCCTGGAGATTCACCCAGGAGGGAACCTGCTCGCGTTGGGCAGCAACAAACAGGTACTCCTTTACGACAGGGCGACGGGTAAAGTGCTGCATACCCTCACAGGACACCAAGGCGTCATCAACCGGGTATCGTTCAGCGGAGATGGCCGACTTCTGGCCAGTGCCGACCTCGCCGATGGTCTCGTCCATGTCTGGGACACAACCACTGGCAAACGCCTGAGATCTCTGGGAGACAAGGCTGCGGGAACCGCCGTCAGTATTGCCTTTGCTCCGGGAAAACGAGCCGTGCTTGCCTGTGGGTTCACCGACCCGTCTGGTTACACTCTGGTCGATGCGGATTCAGGAACTACTCTAGGCCGCGTTCGCAGCAGCCATCTCGCGGCCGAGGGCGTGGTATTCAGTCCGGATGCCAAACGGCTTGCCTTCACCACGTTGGAGGGCGTGGGTAGCGTTCCAATGAACTCTCTGGGAAGCAAACCGGTCTGGCTCGAGGATGAGAGCTTGGCACTTCTGAATCAGCGATTCTCTGAGGCGGACAAGAAGTGTGCCCCCGAGATGCTCCTCTCGGCCTCCTCGGTAGAGGTCCGAGCAAATGCTCCAGCCAACTCCTTCTCTGTGATCGAAAAGGAAACCGGATTGCCACTTGCGGAATTTCGTACCTTTCCGATCGATGCCGGCAAGCCTCTTCCGATCCAAACTCCAGGCGGTCTAGTTCGCGTGGAAACTCGCCCAGACGCAATCCTGATTCGGAACTCACGCACGAAATCCGTTCAACTCCTCTTCCCGTCACTGAGCGAAGACAAGTACCGCGTAGCATTTACCAGTGACAGAACGCGAATGGTCAGTTTGGCAAACAGAACAGTGAAACTATGGGATACAGCAACAGGTGTCGAGATCGCCACCTGGGAAACGTCTGTGCAAACGGTAAACCAGATCGGCTTCGATGACGACACCAATTCCTTGATCGTCGTCGGACAAGCCGAGGTCGAAATCCGCTCCGTGGGTTGCCCACACACCCCGACATCAGCCACACGGTGGCACCTCCATCAGTATCTTCGTGCTTACACGGATGAACGCTGGGAAGATGCGATCCACTGGCTCGACTACGCGACTCGAGCTTACCCTACCAATCACCGACTGTGCCTGGATCGAGCGTTGGCCTTGCTGGCGAGTGAGCGTCCGGCCGAGGCGGTGGAAGAACTGAAGCGGGGTATGGAAATTTCCCCGCCGTCCGAACGACCGCTGTCCTGGTGGCTCGCCGATCTCGGCTCTCGAGATAGGAGCGAGAATTCGAGATACGGAGCCAGCCCATCGCTCGATCGCCTGGCTGCCCAAGTCCTTTTCCGCCCTACTCGTGCCAATGTGAACATTGGCAAAATTGTTGCCGCTAACCCGAACTCATGGTCGCTCCGCGCTCTACATGGCTATCTTTTGACACGGGCAGGAAAATTGGACGAGGGGATCACCGAACTCGTCGCAGCTGCCCGGCAGGTCGGGAATCGACCGGATCTCTGGGCCGCAGTCGCCAGTCTCGAACTCCAGCGGAAGGGTGTGACTGCGGCCGATGCCGCACGTCGAGAACTGGTTCGACTGGTGCCGGATGCTGTAATGGGCTGGCATGAAGAACAGGTACGAACAACTCTTGGTCATGCTTCCCAGATCATTTGGCACGATGATTACTTACAGGGTGGCAAAAGTAATCGTGAGCTGGTCAAGGACCGCAACACTCCCGATTTGTATACGCTCTTCGTTGGAGTAGATGATTACAGCAAAGCGAAGTTCCCACAAAAAGTACAGCCTACGCTTACTTCCGTCGCAGGGGTTAATGCTCTCAGCGACGTTTTCAACGCGCAGAAGGGGAAACGGTATCGCGATGTACACAATTCCCTCCTCCTCCAAGAAAAGGTGACGAGTAACTCCATCATCGAACGACTAAGCGACATCTCGAAGAAAGCAAGGCCGGAGGACTGGGCGATCATTTTTCTGAACGGGCATGGGATCGTTCACGATGAGCAGTTCGATTATATCTGTAGCGATACGAATCATTCGGTACGCTCCAGTTTTCTAGAGGGTCGCCAGTTGCTTGCCACCATTCAAGGAATGCGTTGTCGCACCTTGCTCCTGGTCGATGTGTGCCATTCTGGTGCCCTGATTCCTCCTTTTACTCGAATCATTCCGTCAGAGCGACTGTTCATCTTTGCTGCCTGCAAAAGCGATCAAAATAGCCTAGAGCCGTCCAAAGTAATTGGCGGCCACAGCATTTTCACACAAGGGTTGCTCGAGGCAATGCGTCCATCGACGGGTGATCTGAACGGCGATGGGTATCTTGACCTCCGAGAGCTTCAGGCAAGCGTTCAGGTGGCTATGGCAAAGCAGCTAAACCGGTTGGCGCAGGGTGCGGATGCACAGACGCCCGTCACACACCCATTGCGATTTCCACGCATGCCAATTCTCGAATACCCCAGGCGCGAACCATCTAAGGATCGGCCCCCCTCGAAGTGAGAGGGAATGCGAATATCGCCAGCGTCCCTCGCTTCTCATTCGAGACCTGCTCATGAACATCAGCATTGCACCCATTGCCTACATCATCCCCGAATCCGCGTAACTCGAGAGGCTGCGCGATCGGCGCAAGATTCGCAACGACGACACGACGATCGTGGTCGTCCTGGTGGGATGAGGGTAGCCCAATGGCCTGGCCTCGAGCGACCGATTACAGCGCCGCCATCCAGAACCCCTCGTCGTGCTTCCACGACCCGGAGCTGTCGCGCGGCCAGGCCGCGAGCGACCTGCTCATGGGCCTGCCGCTGATGTACGCGGGCAACTTCGCCAGCGTGTTCAAACTGACCTGCCCCGGCGAGCAAGTGTGGGCCGTCAAGTGCTTCACGCGCCAGGTGGCCGACTTGCAAGAACGTTACCAACGGATCAGCGACCACCTCGACCGCCAGAAACGTAAGTTCGCCGTCGAGTTCGTCTACCTCCCCGAGGGCATTCGCATCAACGGGGTGTGGTATCCCATCCTGAAGATGCGCTGGGTCGAGGGGTTCACGCTCAACGAGTTCCTCCGCGACCACGCGGGGCAACCCGCCCTGATCGAACAACTCAGCCAACTCTGGTTGCGACTCGCTGCGGAACTGCGTGACGCGAAGATGGCGCACGGCGACCTCCAGCACGGCAACGTCCTGCTCGTTCCGGGCAGCAAGTCCACGTCGATCGCCCTGCGACTGATCGACTACGATGGCATGTGGGTTCCCGCGCTGGCAACTCAGCCGCCCGGCGAGGTGGGGCATCCGAACTATCAGCACCCGGTCCGGTTGACCTCGGGCGGGTACGACGCCGAGATCGACCGTTTCTCGCACCTGGTGATCTACTCCGCCCTCCGCTTCCTCGCCGTGGGCGGCAAGGCGCTGTGGGACCGCCACGACAACGCCGAGAACCTCCTCTTCCGCGCCGTAGACTTCCGCACGCCCGGCAAGTCGAAACTCATGGGCGACCTGCTCGCCTTGCCAGGGGACGACGTGCGGACACTCCTCGGCCATTTGTTAGACGCGAGTCGGCAGGCGCTCGACGCGGTGCCGCTATTGAACGAGTTAATCGACGGTACTCATGTCGTCCCACTCTCTCGCGACCAGGCGTCTCGCCTCCAGGAGGTCTTGCCCGGACAGACATGGCAGGTCGCGCCGCCACTCCGAATCGTGCCGACGGTTCTCGTCGCCGGAGTGACGGTCGCGTCTCCGACGACGCCGACGGTCCTCGTTCTCCCGAGTAAGCCAGCCACGGCCCCCACGATCCTACTCCCCGACTTGCCGCCGCAAGCACCGACTTTACTTACTCCGACGTGGCCCGCCCCAACGAGGAAGGCGTTACCCCAAACTCAGGTCGCGCCGCAAAAAAGGGAGCCGCCCCCCGCCCGAAGCAGCATTCCGCCCCCGCCGCGCCGAAGACTACCCTGGCCGGAGTTGCCTCACTGGGCGCGATTGGGGCTGCCGGCGCGATCGCCGATCGTCCGATACTGGCCCGTGACGCTCGGAATCCTGCTTTCCCTGCCGGGCCTGGCGGTCGTCGCCTGGTTGGTGTCGGGGCTGTTGCGGTGAGTAGAGGCCGATCCACACCCGAGGGACGACGACAACCGGGCTGGAATCGGATCTGGCTCTCCGGTACACTCTGCCCATCCCGGCCAATTCATCGAAAGGAGCCAGACATGGCAGTCAAACCCATCCCCGACGGCTATCACTCCGTCACCCCGTATCTGACGATCAACGGGGCCGCGCAGGCCATCGAGTTCTACAAGAAGGCGTTCGGTGCCGTCGAGCTGTTCCGCATGTCGATGCCCGACGGGAAGATCGGCCACGCGGAGATCCGCATCGGCAATTCGCCGGTCATGCTGGGCGAGGAATGCCCCGAGATGGGGACTCGCGCCCCGCAGGGCAATCCACCCGTGGGTATGCTGATCTACGTCGAGGACGTGGACGCGCTGGCGAAGCAGGCCGTCGCCGCCGGGGCCACGGTGGTGCAGCCGGTCATGGACCAGATGTGGGGCGACCGCATGGGCAAGTTCACCGACCCGTATGGCCACCAGTGGAGCCTGGCAACGCACATCGAGGACGTGTCGCACGCCGAGGTGATTGCACGGTTCGAGGCACACATGAAGAAGGCGGGTTGATCCCGCAGGGCGGAAGCGTAAGTGAGGGGTGACGGAAGTCCGTCACTTACGCTTCTCCCACTCCGACAACAAACGCATGAACGCCGGGTTGGGCCGGACGATCGGACGTACCGCTCGCACCTCCTCCAGCGCCTCGTCGCGCGTCCAGCCGTGGCGATCCATCAGATGGGCCACGACGACCATGCCGCTCCGGCTGACGCCGTTTCGGCAATGGACGAAGACCGTTCGGCCACTCCTTCGATTCTCATCGATGAACGCCACCTGCTCACCGAGCCACGGCAGATCAGGGGCAGGCTCCGAGTCCTTGATCGGCACCCATCGCTGGATTTTCGCTGCAAAGGAGTCTTCCGCCTCACACAGGTTGAGGACGACGACGGTCCCCGGAGGCGGTTCTGGGACGAGGCCACCAAGGTAGAGACCCGGCTCGATGAGCGAATAGTTCGGACCTTCCCGAGTAAGGATTTCGGCAAGGAGATGAACCGAGCCGATCCCGCCCGCGAGGACGAGTAGGGTCCAGAGCCACTTGCGCCTGCGAGTAGTGGACATGAACCCTCCGGTCGAGAGGCACGACCTCACGTCGCCTCGTCCGGCAACCCGTACCGCTCGCGCAAACGGCGTAGTTCCGCCTCGGCGCGAGCGGCACGCTCCTCGGCCTGGTCGGCGCGCTCCGTCGGCGTGGGAAGCCATGCCGCCGTCTCCGGGTTCCAGAGCCGTAGTTCGTTGCCGTCGCGCTCCAGATGCAACCCCGTCGTCTGGCTCGGCAATCGCCCCTCTGCGGCGCGTATGGCCCTGTACTGTCCCTTGACCAGACGCCAGCCCTGCATCGATGGCGTCAGGTAATCGCCCATCGGGTCGAACAGGAAATACTCGCGTACCTTCAGCACATCACGATACAACTCGAACTTCTTGTTCGTGTCCTCTCGCCGCGTGCTCGACGAGGTCAACTCGATCACGAACCGAGGGCTATGGCCCTCCTCCCACAGCAGGTAGTTCTCGCGTTCGTGGTTCGGGACGCCCCACACCACGAAGACATCGGGCGAGATGTGCCTACGCCGATTGCCTTCCTCGTAGAACAGCAGCAGGTTGCCCGAAACATACACCTGCGGCTCGGCAGCATAGAACGCCTGCAATGCTGCAATCAACGCGGTCATCAGGCGGCGATGCAGGTCGGTCTCTGCCATTGGCTTGCCGTCGCTCGTCGGGTAGGTGATACGACGCTTGATATTGGGTATCGACAGACTCGACATTCGTCACCTCGCTTGGATCCAAGAATGGGATTCTACCACGGCGAACCCGATCGGCGGAAGCGTGAGCGACAATCTTTATGGATCGACGAACGATTCTGCCCTCCGCACTTCGTTTTTCCCGACAACTTCTCACGCCACCCCGAGGCACATCAGCAGAACACAGGTTCGGGGCATGGCCAGGTGCCCGAAGTAGGTTAGAATAGGAGTGGTGCCCGTTCCCACCCGAATCCGCCCAGCGCCCTCACTCCTACTGCGAGCCGCGATGCACTCCTCCTATTTCCTCGCCCCTTGCTGTCTCGCACTGGCCGCATGGACTGCCCATGCTACGCAGCCCGCCGCATCGACACAGGCCGAGGCGGTCGCGTATTTCGAGAAGCACGTTCGTCCCGTCTTCGTCGAGAAGTGCCAGAGTTGCCACGGGCCGAAGAAGCAGCAAGGGTCGCTACGAGTCGATTCACGACAGACGCTACTCGAGGGCGGCGACTCAGGGCCATCCCTTGTCGCCGGCAAGCCGGACGAGAGTCTGCTCGTCAAGGCGGTTCGTCGGCAAGGGAAGCTGAAGATGCCGGCGCGGGAGGCGGACAAGCTCTCGCCGACGGAAGTCGAGGCCATCGCGACCTGGGTGAAGATGGGCGCTCCGTGGCCCGCCGAGAAAGCCTCCGTCGTCGTGGCGTCGATCGTGGAAGTCCGCAAGTCGCACTGGTCGTTTCGGCCCGTCGTGAAGGGCACACCGCCCACGACGCGCGACGCCTCCTGGCCGATCAACCCCGTCGATCGGTTCATCCTGGCGAAGCTCGAGGCGAAGGGGTTGTCGCCGTCGGCGCGGGCGGACCGCCGGACACTGATTCGCCGACTGTCGTTCGATTTGTTGGGGATGCCCCCCACGCCGGAAGAGGTCGAGTCGTTCGTGGCCGACGGGCGGCCCGACGCCTACGAGCGACTCGTCGAGACGATGCTGGCCTCGCCGGCTTACGGCGAGCGCTGGGGCCGGCACTGGCTGGACGTGGCGCGGTATGCCGACACGAAGGGTTACGTCTTCGTGGAGGAGCGGCGTTACCCGTATGCCTTCACCTACCGCGACTACGTCATCGACGCGCTGAACGCCGACCTGCCCTACGACGAGTTCGTCCTGCACCAGCTCGCGGCGGATCGGCTCTTCCCCGGCCCGGACCGTCGGCCCCTGGCCGCGATGGGTTTCCTGACACTCGGCAGGCGATTCCTCAACAACACCCACGACATCATCGACGACCGCATCGACGTGGTGACGCGCGGCCTGATGGGCCTCACGGTGAGTTGCGCGCGGTGCCACGACCACAAGTTCGACCCGATCCCGACGCGCGACTACTACTCGCTGCACGGAGTGTTCGCCAGCTCGAACGAGCCGGCCGAGCTGCCGCTGCTCACCCCGGCCGACCCGACCGCCCCGCCGACGCCCTTCGAGGTCGAGTTACGCAAGCGACAGGGCGAGGTGGACGCCTACCTGAACAAACTAAGGGCCGACCTGAAGTTGGCGGCGAACACACCTTTGGATCAGCTGAAAGGGAAGCTCGATCGGGCGCAACGCGACCGTTACACGGCGCTGAAGCGAAAGGTCGATGAGTGGCGCGCGACGGCGAAGGGTGGTCCTCTCCGGGCGATGGCGATGCTCGACAACGCGACCCCGACGACGCCGCACGTCCTGGTGCGGGGCAACCCAGGGAATCTCGGCCCGGCGGTGCCTCGCCAGTTCCTCGAGATCCTCGCGCCGGAGCGAAAGGCGTTCACGATCGGCTCGGGCCGGCTGGAGTTGGCCCGCGCCATCGCGAGCAAGGACAACCCGCTGACGGCGCGCGTCATGGTCAACCGGGTCTGGATGCACCACTTCGGCGCTGCGCTCGTGCGGACGCCCGGCGACTTCGGCACGCGCGGCGAGGCACCGACCCACCCCGAGTTGCTCGACTGGCTCGCGGCCACGTTCGTCGAGGACGGCTGGAGCCTCAAACGGTTGCACCGCCTCCTCCTGCTGTCGGCGGCCTATCGGCAGTCGTCGGCCGAGGTGCCGAGGCTCGGCGAGATCGACCCGGAGAACCGTCTCGTGGGTCGGATGAACCGCCGTCGGCTGGAGTTCGAGCCGTTGCGCGACGGCCTGCTCGCCGTCGCCGATCGCCTCGACACGACGCACGGCGGCCCCGCCGTGGACATCACCGCGAGTCCGTTCCCCCCGAGGCGCTCGGTCTACGCCTTCATCGAGCGGCAGAACCTGCCGGGCGTGTTCCGCTCCTTCGACCTCGCCAGCCCCGATGTCAGCACGCCGCAGCGCCACGCGACGACGGTGCCGCAACAGTCGCTCTTCCTGATGAACCACCCGTTCGTCCACGACCTGGCGCGCGGCGTGATCGCCCGCCCCGACGTGGCCGGGATGAGGGGCGGCCGCGAGCGGATCGACCGCCTGCACCGCCTGCTCTACGGCCGCCCCGCCGACGCGGAGGAGGTGACGCTCGGCGAGACGTTCGTGAAGGAGACTGTGCAGACCAACAAACTCACGGCGTGGGAGCAGTACGCGCAAGTGCTGATGCTGTCCAACGAGTTCGCGTTCGTGGATTGAAAAGGAGAGGTCGATGGCGCAAACGACGAAACAAAATGTTTTCGACTACGACGTGTTTCTTCGCAATAAACATCAATGGACGCTGGAACAACTGGCTCCCTATCGGGATCAATGGCTCGCCTGGAGCCTCGACGGTAAGACCATCGTGGCGCATCATGAGGATCCGCTGGAGGTCGTCCGCGCCTGCAAGGAACTAGGGCTGACTGGAGAGGAGTACATGCTGGATTTCCTTTCTCCAGAAAATGAGGTGTGGATATGACGATGCGGTTCGCCTACGATCTCATCGGAGCCTCGAGTCCCATCGTCTCGCTGGGTGGACGTTACTCTCGGCCCCGTCCAAGAGTGCCAGTCACTTTCATCGGTCCGAGTGGGTCACACTTGCTTCGAGGGTTGGTTGATTCGGGTGCAGACGAGATCATCTGCCCGGAATTCGTTGCGGCGATCATAGGAATCGATCTATCCAGCGCGCCGGTCCTCACTACCCAAGGGATCGGTGGAATCCCGGTTTCTGTACGCCTGGCCGAAGTCACCCTGCGAATTGCCGATCTGCACGAGCGTCATGAGTGGTCGTCATGGGTGGGATTCTCGCCCCTCCCAAGCAGGATCGCCGTCCTCGGCTTCGCTGGGTTCCTCCAGTATTTCACGACGATCCTGTACGGAGACTTCGAGATGGTGGAGCTGACGGTCAACGTGCTGTATCCTGGCACCTGAATGATTCGCCCAATGTTGATCGTGGGAACGGGGCAAAAATAGTTAGGGCTGTCCAACGAGTCCGCATTCGTGGATTGAAACGGAGAGAACGATGGCGCAAACAACGAAGACGGTGGTGTTCGACCCCAACGAGTGTACCCGAAATCGGAACAAGTGGACGTTCGAGGAGCTCCTCCCCTACCTGGGGCACTGGGTGGCCTGGAACCTCGACGGCAAGAGCATCGTCGCGCACCACGATGATCCGTCGGAGGTAATCCGCGCCTGTCAGGAACTCGGGCTTATGGGAGGGGAGTATTTGCTCGAATGCCTCCCCTCCAGGGAAGAACTGGAAAGCTATTCATGACATTGCGATTCGGCTATCGTGGAATCGTACTCCCACAGCCCAGTATCGCTCTCGGGAGACGCTCTATGGTCTATCGCCCATTGATTCCAATCACGTTGATCGGCCCCGGAGGAACCCAAGTCCTCGATGGGTTGATCGATTCCGGTTCGGATGGGACTCTCATCCCCGAGTTCGCGGCGAAGCACATGGGTATCGACCTGACAATGGCCCCTCAGGAGACCACGCGCGGAATCGGCGGTGCGCAGGTCGCTGCACGCTACGTCGCGGTTACTGTTCGCATCGCGGACAACACCGAGCAACGCGAGTGGTCGGCCCTGGTGGGGTTCGCCCCGCTCGCCAAGCGCAATGCGATTCTCGGCCACGCCGGGTTCCTTCAGTATTTCACGACCATCCTCTACGGAGACTTCGAGATGCTGGAGTTGACCGTCAACGCGCTGTATCCCGGCACCTGAATGGCTCGCCCGATGGACTTCGTGCCGTCGGTGTGAGAGAATCGTACCTGCCCGATCGAGGAGGCTTTGCGATGGCGCAGACTGAAAACAAAGGCTGGATCGACGGCAACTTGTTCATCGTGAACCGTAACAAGTTGACCTACGAGCAGCTCGCCCCCTACGCGGGGCATCACGTCGCCTGGAGTACGGATGGGACGCGCATCGTCGCGCACCACGCGGATGTCGCCGTTCTATACCGTGTTCTCCGAGAGCAGGGGCTATCGGGGGAAGACTATGTCCTCGATTTCCTTCCTGGAGCGGACGAGCCGGATACGATCTTATGACCATGACTTTCCCCTACACGAGTTATCGACGCCAACATCCGGCGATCTCTTTGGGTGGACGCTACTCCCGTCCCCGCCCCAGGATCTCCGTAACGTTGATCGACTCCAACCACACAGCGGTCGTCGATGCTCTACTGGACACCGGGGCTGACGAAACCGTGTTCCCCGAGCATGTGGCCATCTCCCTCGGCATCGACCTGACGAATGCGCCGACTGGTGAGGGCCAGGGGATCGGTGGTATCCCCGTGTTACTCCGCTACGTCAACCTGACCCTCCGCATCGCGGACAACAACGAGCAGCGCGAGTGGCCCGCCGTCGTCGCCTTCGCCCCACTCCAACACCAGTTGCCCCTCCTCGGGTTCGCGGGCTTCCTCCAATACTTCACCGCGTGCTTCCACGGCGACCTCGAGTTCGTCGAGTTGACTGTCAACGCCCTCTTCCCCGGCACTTGAAGGACGTGCATCATGGAACTTCTCGATACAATCGCCATCTCCTTCAGCGGTGTCGTCTTCATCCTGCTTCTCGTCGCGTGTTGTCTCATGGTACGGGACACGATTCGCCAGAAAGGATGCTGGGCCATTAACTTGCGACCGCCGAAGACGTGTCCCAAGTGCGACACGCCCGCGCCGTTGGTTCGCATTCCAAAGAACAGAAGCCAGGCTCTCTGGGGCGGCTGCACCTGTACTGGGTGTGGTTGTGAATACGACAGGTGGGGAGAGCCGGTCGAAAAGCAGCCGTTCCCCGCCAAGTGGTCCGCGAAACTCGACGATTCGCCCGCCGCCACTGATAGAATCAAGAGGCCGAGTATCGACATCGAGAGAAAAGGGGACTATCGTGACTGAACTACTCGAATTCCTCACCCGCCGCGACCTGCTGGGCATGACATCCCTGGGCCTCGCTGGCCTAATCGGTGACACGGGTGCCGCCGAAATGCTCGGCAAATCGTCAGAGGAACCCCTCCTCGATTATCTACTACGAGGCGACGAGCCGGTTACGATCCTATGACGATGCAGTTCATCGACCCTCGTTACGCCGGGCAGGCTCCGTGGATATCTGAAGCGTGTCGCCCCCTTCGATCTCGTCCTGAGATTCCAGTTACTATCATCGGGCCATTGATCGACATGGTTCCCATTATGGCCGTCGTCGCCGTCGCCGGGGTCGCCTTCGGCCTGATCTTGCTCGGTGCCTACCTCGAGGCGCGTGATAACTTTTGCCGGACGGGCCGCTGGTGTCTTGGCATCCAGTCAGCGACATACCGGCAGTGCAACTCTTCTGCACCGATGACGATCGTGCCTTAAAACCTTAACTAAACCCTGTGGGGCGGCTAGACTTGCTCCGAGTGCGGCTACGAACTCGACAAGTGGAGTGAGCCGGTCGCGAAACAACCCTTCCCCGCCAAGTGGTCCGCCAAGATAAACCTGCCCGGTCCTGCCGATGATAGAATGAAGACGCCGAGCAACGACATCGAGCGAAAAGGTGGTTACGATGAATGAACTCCTCACCCGCCGCGACCTCCTGTCCCGCTCCGGCATGGGCATGGCGTCGCTCGGCCTCGCCGGGCTGATCGGCGACGCCGGGGCGGCTGCCGTCTCCGGCGATCGCGGAACGAATCCGCTCGCGCCGCGCGCGCCGCACTTCGCCGGCAAGGTCAAGCGCGTCATCCACCTGTTCATGAACGGCGGGCCGAGCCACGTCGATACCTTCGACCCCAAGCCGCTGCTTGACAAGCACCACGGCAAGCCGGTGCCCAACAACCTCCGCACCGAGCGCAAGACCGGGGCGGCCTGGCGCTCACCCTACAAGTTCGCGAAGTACGGCAAGTCTGGAATCGAGGTCAGCGAAATCTTCGCGGAGACGGCGAAGCACATCGACGACATCTGCGTCATCCGCTCGATGCACGCCGACGTGCCGAACCACGAGCCGTCGCTGCTGCTCATGAACTGCGGCGATGCCCGCCAGCCCCGGCCCAGCCTCGGCTCCTGGGCGACCTACGGCCTCGGCAGCGTCAACCAGAACCTTCCCGGCTTCATCGCCATGTGTCCGGGCGGCTACCCGATCCAGGAGACGCAGAACTGGCAGTCCGGCTTCCTGCCCGGCGTCTATCAGGGCACCTACATCGACACGCGCCACACCGACATCGAGAAGCTCGTCGAGAACGTCCGCAACAAGTCGCTCCCGCTGAAGGAGCAGCGCCGCCAACTCGACCTGCTGCGCGCCCTCAACGATCGCCACCAGGCCAAGCGCGGGCGCGACGCGCAACTCGAGTCGCGCATCCAGTCGTTCGAGCTGGCCTACCGCATGCAGATGGACGCGACCGACGCCTTCGACACCTCGAAGGAGCCGAAGCACGTCCGCGACCGCTACGGCCCCGGCGTCCAGGCGCGGCAGATCCTCATCGCGCGCCGACTGCTCGAGAAGGGGGTCCGCTTCGTCCAGGTCTGGCACGGCGAGGGACAGCCGTGGGACAACCACGACGACCTCGAGGTCAATCACCGCCGGCTCGCGGGCGAGTGCGACCGCGCCATCGGGGCGCTGCTGACGGACCTCAAGGAGCGCGGGATGCTCGACTCGACCCTCGTCATCTGGGGCGGCGAGTTCGGGCGGACGCCGACGGTGGAGTTGCCGACGCCCGGCGCGAACGCGGGCAAGGTCAACGGACGCGATCACAACCACTGGGGCTTCTCGATGTGGATGGCGGGCGGCGGCGTGAAGGGGGGCATGGCCTACGGCGCGACCGACGACTTCGGCTTTGCCGCCGTCAAGGATAAGGTCCATGTGCATGACCTGCACGCGACCATCCTGCACCTGATGGGCTTCGATCATGAGAAGTTGACCTACCGCCACGCCGGGCGCGACTTCCGCCTGACGGATGTTCACGGGCAGGTCGTCAAGAAGATCCTGGCGTGAGGGAGGCATGCCCATGAGCGCCGACGAGGACGAACCTCTGGTCGAGGACGAGGCCGACGAGGAAGACCCGAACGCCGCGCGGTTTCGCGTGGTGATGCTGGCCGTCCTCGTCGAGGGCGGGCTGGTGTTGCTCGCCCTCGTCCTCGGCTGGCTGTTCGAGAAGCACCCCCTCTCGCGGCTGAAACTCGATCTCGTAGGGGTCGGCTGGGGTCTGGTCGCGACGCTGCCCTTGCTCGCGGCGTTCTTCGTCATGAACCGCTGGCCGATCGGCCCACTCGCCGGGCTGAAGAGGTTCAGCGAAACGATTGTTCGCCCGATGATGCAACCGCTGTCGAAGGTGGACTTGCTCGGCATCAGTTGCCTCGCGGGCCTCGGCGAGGAGATGGTCTTTCGCGGCCTGGCCCAGGACCTCCTCGGCACCCAGCTCCCGCTCGTCTACGCCATCGCGGCGGCGAGCTTGATGTTCGGCATCGTCCACGCGATTACGCCGACGTACTTCGTCCTCGCGTTGCTGGCCGGGGGCTATCTCGGCTGGGTGTACGCGGTGACGGGAGACATCGCCGCGCCGATCGTGGCGCACGCGATGTATGATTTCGTGGTGTTGCTGGTGTTGGTCCGGGATGATGACCGCGTGTAGTGATACCAGTTATAACGGCGTTACAACTGGGCTTGGGACACCTCACGCGAACAACTCCTTGACCACCTTCGACCCCTTATCGACGATGCGGATCGGGCGGTTGGTGGAGGTCGTGTTCTGCTTGGTGTGGTCGATGCCGAGGGCCGTGCAGACCGTCGCCATGAAGTCGAGCGCGTTGATGGGCCGATCGACGACGGCGGCACCCTCCTTGTCGGTCTTGCCGACGACCTGGCCGCCCTTGATGCCGCCGCCCACCAGGACGGTGGACCAGGCGCGGGGGTAGTGGTCGCGTCCCGGCTTCGCGCCGCGCGTGTTGATCTTCGGCGTGCGTCCGAACTCGCCCATCCAGATGACGAGCGTCTCGTCGAGGAGGCCGCGATCCTTCAGGTCGGTGACGAGGCTCGACAGGGCGGGATCGACGGTGCCTGATAGGGTCTTGACGCGGTCGAAGTTGTCCTGGTGCGTGTCCCAGCCGCCGAGGCCGACTTCGACGAAGCTGACGCCGGTCTCGATGAGACGGCGGGCCAGGAGGCAGCCCTCGCCGAACGGCGTCGCCCCATACGCCTTGCGCGAGGACGCCGGCTCGAGCGACAGGTCGAACGCCTTGGCTTCCTTGGACTTCATGAGCGTGACCGCGCGGTCATACGTCGTCCGATGCGCTGTGGCGGCACCGGCCTTGTATTCCCCGTTGAACGCCTTCTCCATCTGGTCGAGCAGGCCCACCCGGTCGTCGAACGCCGACCCGGAGACGAGCGGCTTGAGGTTCTCGACGCCACGCGACGGGCTGTTGACGACGAGCGGCTGGTAGCGCGTGCCGATGAAGCCGGCCCCATACGTCCGGTTGCCGATGCTGACGAAACTCGGCAGGGGGAACTCTTCGCGGCCGAGCTCCTTCGCGGTGATCGAGCCGAGGCTCGGGTAGACGACGCCCCCCTGGCCCTCGCGGTAGCCGGTGTGCATGTTGTACTTGGCCCGGCCGTGGGCACCCTCGCCGGTACTCATGCCCCGCAGGATCGCCGCGTGCTTCATGAGCGGGGCGAACTTGGGGAAGTGTTCGCTGATCTGGATGCCGGGCACGCTCGTGTCGATCGGCTTGAACGACCCGGCGTTCGCGGTGCCGGGCTTCATGTCGAACGTGTCCTTGTGGCTGGGGCCGCCGTCCATCCACAGCAGGACGCAGCGCTTCGTCTTGGTCTTCTGGGCGGCGACGCCCTGGGCGAGGACGTTGAACCACCCCGACAGCGAGAGGCTCGACACACCAGCTGCGGCCAGCTTCAGGGCATCACGGCGTGAGAGATCGTGGAGCATGGGAAGGAGTCCGGTTGGAGGGTTCATGTTAGTTTGGATTCGGAGCCGCGCACGAAGTAAGCGATTTCGGCTTACCACACCGCTGGTATATTGTTTATATCCACTCATACCCATTGAATCCTGGGTTGTGGAAGACGAGAACCCCTTCGAGACGAGACCGTATTCCGCTAGGACGTCCTTGGTCCGGAAGTAAGTTAGG
>JANXSH010000429.1 GCA_025356615.1 Planctomycetia bacterium
TCCAGGCGGATCTCCTTCTCCTCTTTGTACTTACCTTCGAGGAATTCGGCCAGCCACTCGACCAGGCGCGCCATCGGTAGTTCTCGAACCCACTGCGTCGGGCGCAGCCCCCCGTCGCGTGCCACCTGCCATGTCAGCCACACCCACACCTGCCGCAACAGCAACGCCAGCCCGATCAGCAGCAGCCGGTACTTCACGTCCTTCTTCGTGGTCATCGCCTTGGCCTCGTTCATCTGCCGGTAGCTCGTCCCGATCCCGAACCGCTTGCGATACCACCGCTTCGCCAGACTCGCACGCCGCGCCTCCGACCGCGCCCGCCCCGCGTCCCAGCCCCCGAAGCAGTACACCTTCTCCTCCTTCTCCTTGGGCTGGCGCACCACCACCGCCTGGGTACTCACCGGGCGGTTCGTCACGTCCGTCTTCCACTCGACCGTCGTCACCGTGCCCACCTCCAGCAGCCACACCGCGTTGCGCCGGGTGTGGCTGTCGCCCTTGCGGCGCAAGGGCACCGTGTAGGATGACTTGCGCCGTTGCAGCAGCAACAGCGTCTCGCCCGAGTCGAACCCCGAGTCCAGCACCACGCCGCGCAGTCGCAGGCCGCGCGAGTCCATCTGCGCCAGCAGGTCGGCGACGACCTGGTGGGGCTTCTCCCCGCCGGTCAGGGCGGTCAGCCCGACGGTGTAGCGGTGGCGGCGACGGACCAGCACGGCGGTGGCGTAGCCGTAGGCGTACTTGGTGCCGTGCTCCTTCTGGCCGCCCGTGACGCCTTCGGCGCTGCGGTCGCCGTAGAAGGGGGTGCGGTGCTCGTCGATGGCGACGACCCACCCGCGGCGGCGCAGGGCGCGGGAGCCGAAGAGATGGAGGGCGTCCACCAGGCCGTCGGTGAGCATCGCCGACTCCAGGCCGCGTTCCTGAATCGCGAACGGAAGAGATGGAGGGCGTCCACCAGGCCGTCGGTGAGCCGACCGAGTTCGGGGAGAGTAGAGGCGACGGCCTTGCGGGCGGTCTCGTGGGAGAAGCCGAAGCGGAAGCGCTTGACGACGGCGGACAGGGAGGAAAGCAGGGAGGCGGCCAGCAGGAGCAGATCGACGGTGACGAGCCGGCCGTAGCCCTGCCAGGGTAGGGCTTTTCGCAGCGCTCGACGCGCGGTAGAGCGGACGACGGTGGGCGTGATCGTATAATGAGGGGGACGCATGGGGGTTCTCCTATTTCAAGTGCTTGACCACCTTGATTTTAGGCACTCCCATGCGTCTCATCATTTTTTTGAAACTACTGTCACGCTTCCGGGTCGTCGCGCCCTCTAAAGATTTGCCACGCCCGCACCAGGTCGCTCGAACTCCCGATCGGCTCGTGGGTCCGGAGACGCGACGGAAGCAGTCGCGCCCGTCGGCGTATCGATCCACGCTCGCAATCGCCCCCCGAGTTATGCCGGATAGATCGGCATCCAGTTCGCATCGACGATACCTCACACGGAACCCACGCGTAAAGACACGCAGTCGATTCTGTTGCAGCATCGAGGAGACCTTATTTGCCTGCTCATCCGAGCCACTTCGCGGCGGATCGCCACAGCCCTTCGCCGACCATGACGAGTCCCGAGCCAGCGACCATCCATCCGACGAGGAGGGCGAGCGACTCTTTGCGGATCTTGCCGGTCCACTTCGCGCCGAGCCAGCCGCCGAGGATCGTCGGCGGGGCGATGATGAGCAGCGGGGTGAGGTGAAACTCCTTGCCCTGCGACCAAAAACTGATGACGCCCGCGAACGCGGTCAGGCAGCCGACCGCCATGTTGCTGCCGACGGCGACGCGAGGGTCGATGCGTAGCCATTTGATCATCATCGGCAGCCGCATGCTGCCCATCATAAGCCCCGTGACTACCGCCAGGAAGCCGAGCGCCAGGCCGATCAGGATCTCCAGCGCCATGCGCAGTCCGCGATTGAACAACACGGTGCCGCCCTCTTCGGGGTGACTGTAGACGAGGTTGATCCCACTGACCATGAGGAAGCCGCCGACGAAGATCCGCGCCCAGTCCGCATCGACCTTCAACATTACCCAGGCACCGAGGACGGCCCCGGCCACGGAGGGGATGCCCATGAGGGCGAGGACTCGGAGGGAGATCCGTCCCGCGCGGGCGTGTCGGATCGTCCCCGTAAGCGCCCCCAAGCCCGAGATGGCGAGGTTCGTCGCCGACGCGCTCGCGGCGCTCGGGAGGTAGTATCCCAGGAGCGGCAGCCGCAAATGGCCCAGGATCAGGCCAGCGGCAGCACCGTAGAAGGCGAGTACGAACGAAACGATCGTGATGGCCCCCAGAAGGAGGGCGTCGTTCATGGCCATCTTCGGCCTCCACGGATAGTCGGAAATGAGTCGCGCACTGTTCCGATGTGCCGCGAGGGAGGGTGATACCCCATACACGGGTTGGGGTCTATAGCTAGTGGAAGCCACCGGTCCTTGGCAGCTCCTTCTCCAGAGCACCCCATTAGCCTGTCCTGCACTGGAGTGCCTGGAGGAGCGTTGCCTACTTACGGGTGGGGTGAACGCCTTCGCCCGGTTCTCCAGCGATTCGGTGGTTGATTCGGGCAGCGTCACCGTCCAGGTTCCGCCGGGGGATTTCATGCCCCCCGCCGACGAGTCGGGCTAGGCTTCGTCCTGCGACCGGATGCCGGAGATCCTCTCGACCCAGCGGTGCATCCGGCCCGTCTCGCGGACCTTGCTTCGGCGCGACGAAGACTTGGTCGTCTTTCCCGCCCGTGCCACCCGCCTCCTTCCTCGCACCGGCGGCGCAGGGGTAGGCGCGGGCGGTGGCGGAGTCTGGCATCAGCCACTCCAGGCGGTGCGCCGAGCAACCCTTGCGGTCCGGCCCCAGCGTCCCCACGTCGGCCAGAACGAAATCGACGTGCATCCCGCTCGCGGGCGCGCCGGACTCCTTCCACGCGCCGTCGTCCACGAACAGCACGTCCATGAGCCGCACTTTGACGAACACCGCCAGCCCGCCCGGCACGGTGTGGACGAGGACGCGGAAGAACCGCATCTCGGCCTGGGTGAGGAGCGAGCCTCGCTTGGTTGTAGGGCAGGCGTCGAGGGGATCGCCATCGCCAGAGGGCGACGAGGAGGGCGAGCGCGAGGGCGGCGGAAGGGATGAAGTCCATGCCTCCAGTGTGGCAGGTTGTACGGATTGTAACGATTCTGCTCGATGCAATCCCACCGGCGCTCAAGTGACCAGGTCTGGCCGCGCTGGAACGAGCGATCATGCCGCCTTTATGGGCCAATGGGGCGGCGAAACAATCCTATCCGCTGAATTTCGATGCGTCGGCGCGTGGCGGCAGTCGATACCGATGAAGCCAAGGATGGCCGCCTCTGTTATTCTCTGCAATGGCACTTCGTCGCAGGGCAGATCAGGATTGCGCCATCCGAAGATCACGGAGGGTCCATGCAGTCAGTCCCGCGTTCCCCAACCTCTCCCGACGTCGACTGGAGCGGGCGGTGGGCTATCACCCTCTGGACGATCATGCTCGGGGTGGTGTGCATCCTGGTGCTGGTCAACCCTGCCTCGCCGTCGCTGAACATCTTGTGGCGCGAGAGTGGCCGGGCCTGGCTCAATGGCGATAGCCTGTACACCGATGGGTCGCGCTGGGGCTACCGCTATGGGCCGCTGATTGCCGCCCTGCTGTCCCTCCTGGTCAAGGTTCCCCTGGGCGTCAGCGCTATGCTGGTTCGCCTGGTCAATGCGGCGATCTTGCTAGGAGCGACCTTCGCCTGGCTGAAGCAGGTCGCCCCAGGCAAGTTCGATGTCTATTTCCGAGGAGTTTTCTTCATCCTGTTGGCCGTCCTGAGCTTGCCCAATCTGGAATGCGGCCAGTTCAACCCGATGCTGATCGGCTTGCTGCTGGGCAGTCTGGCGGCCGTCCAGTCCGAGCGCTGGAACCTGGCGGCTGTCCTGCTCGCGCTAGCAACGGTCCTCAAGGTCTATCCTTTGGCTTTCGCCTTGCTGCTGGTGGTGGTCTATCCGCGCCAGTTACTCCGACGCCTGCCGTTGGCCCTGCTGGTGGCCCTTGGCTTGCGCTTTCTGCTGCAAAGTCCACACTACGTCCTGGGCGAATATCGACAGTGGGCGACGTTGCTCGGCAACAATGACGTGAGCCGGCGCTTCCTGCCGATGACCGTTGGCGAGACCTACCGCGACCTCCTCTACCTGTTCCGGCTGTACAACATTCCGATATCGCTGACGATTTACGCGCTCTTGCAGGGGTTGGCCGACTTGGGCTGCGCTTTTGTGTGCTGGACGGCGGCGCGGCGCGGACTACCGAAGCAAGTGGTGCTGTGGCATGTGTTGGTGCTGGGGTCGTGCTGGCTGACCATTTGCGGCCCGGCCAGCGAGCCGCGGACCTACATCCTGGTAGCGCCCGCTCTTGCCTGATGGGTGGTCTGGACCTACCAACGCGGCCCGAAGCTGGCCTGCTGGCTGGCGGCGCAGGCGTGCGGCCTGCAATTGTTGTGCGTCTTCAGCAGCGTGTCGCCCCACAGCGTCGTGTTCTTCCGCAGCGCGGGCTTGCTGCCGATCTCGGTCTTGCTGCTCCTGGCCAGCCATCTGTTAGCCGTGCCGATCCGATCGGTTTCGGCCTGCGCTGGACTCGTGCCGGCGAAGGAGGGGGACGAGAGGTTGGCTCCAAACAGCCTAGCGGCCTGAGCCGCCGGGTCGAGATGACCGTGAGGGGAGGGCGAGGCTCTTGCCAAGCTGGCAGGCACGTCCGGCGACGGTTGCCTCTGCCTCTAACATGGCTGACGGGCGGCTCGGCAGGAGCCTCGCCCTCCCTTGAATGCTCATCGAATCGGCACAACGCCGCGTAGCACGGCGATCCAGCGGGCCGCCTGCGCAAGGAGCGCCAGCACGCAAGTAATGACGAACACCATGAGGCCGATGTTCAGAGCACCCTTGAGCGGCGACCAGACGCCGTTGCCGACCATTTGGAGGAACTGCGGAATCATCTGGTAGCTCGCCGTCAACGTCGTCGTGGAGACGAACAGCATCGGCAGCAGCGTCACCCAGGCGTACTTTGCCCGGCCGGTGTTGATGAGCCATGTCGTGATGAGACACAGCGCGATCACGGCGAGGAGTTGGTTCGCGATGCCGAACATTGGCCAAATCGTATCGATCGAGCCTGTCTCGACGAGGATCCCCCATCCGGCGGTCACGATTGCAGTTGCGAGGATGCTTCCCGGAACCCAGTCGGGCCGCTCGAACTTCTTGTGGACCTCGCCGAGGTAATCCCGACACTGCCGACCGACCCGCTCGGCACGTCGGGGTCATCGACGAGACCAGCTGCGCCAAGAAGGGCGAGAAGACCCCCGGAGTGCAGAGGCAGTACCTCGGCTGCGTCGGCAAGGTCGACGA
>JANXSH010000433.1 GCA_025356615.1 Planctomycetia bacterium
CCAAACCAGGGCGTTCACACGCCCCGCTCGCCATTGGGTGCATGATTTCCGGCCGACCGATCATATCTGCGGGAGTGGTGGGCGACGCGACGGCAGGATCATTTGTTCTCATCTGGCCTCGCCTTCGACCCGCGCAGTATAATCCTTTCAATGGAGGTGCGCTGGAGCGATACGCCGGAGTTCGATGGCTGGAGATGACGGACGTGCCAAGGATCGTTCGCCCGATGCGCGTGGACACCGACGACTTGCCCGAGTTGGGAGTGCGATCGAAGTGCCTCGGTGTGCGAGAACCCGGCAATGCCGATGTCGATTTGGATGATTCCGGCAACGTGAAACTGAACGGAAGAGGACTTTCCGTCGTCGCTGACTGGAGGCTGCTGCCGGGTTTTCTGGTGCCCGAGCATCTCGAAGACGAATTCAACGGGGCTTCAGGGAAGGGGATACGGATTTTCGCCCACGGTTCCCAGGGATTTGCCGAAGGTGATGTCGCGGAAGGACTGTTCCTGCGTCATAAGCCGCGTAACAACCGAGCAGGCAACGTCACCCCGACCCTATCAATATCTCTACCGCAGTTCCAGAAAGACTTACGAGCCACTCGCGCGGCCTGGGTCATAGACGAGAGTTGATGCAATGACTCCTTTTCGGCCATCCGTTGACACCGCCTACCGCGACTTTGCGGACCTGCTCCTTCGTCGCCACCGCCTGTTGATGGAGGGGAAAAACGACGGCGAACAAATCGACGGCGTCGAGGACGATCTGTCCACGCTTTGGGAGGGGCTGGACAATGGACAGCGGCAAAGCTTGAACGGGATGGGGTCGGACCTGAACTGGGCAAGGCGAGGTGGCGAAGCGGCACCGATGGCAAGGAAGGCCGAAGATGTCAGCGATGCCGACAGACAGGCTCTCGCTGCGGCTGAGGAGGCCCAGGACGCGCATGCCGTCCTCCATTGGCTTCGCTCCTGCTCGCCCGTCATGAAGTTTTGGGATTTGGCACTCCGCCGCGAACAGGAGTACGCTTCGGTGGGGTTGTCCCAGATTGCGGAAGTGTTTGGAGACCTCATCCGAGGGGGTTCCTTGTCCCACCAAGGCGGAGATACCAACGGCTCGCGCGGAAAGCATCGCGACCGAGGACCAGGGCTTCCAACATAATCACCTGTTCATATGGATAAGTGTTTACATAAGCCGATCGTCGCAACTGACGGTTAAATAAGCTCTGATGACACCAACTTGGAAGCCCTGGGTGCAACCCGTTTGGCTGCAACCGACAGTTGACGCGCGTGGAGTATCTGATACTCACGCGCGAACGAACAGATCCCCCGACGAGTCTCGTCGGGGGATCTGTTCGTTTCCGCGCACTCTTCGCCTCACTCCTTCACGTCCGCTGGCTGGATCGGCAGCTTCAGTGTAAACGTCGATCCCTTACCCACGAGGCTTTCGACGCGGATTCGGCCCTGGTGCTGCTCGATGATCTGGCGGCAGACGCTCAGGCCCAGCCCCGTCCCGCCGTGCCCGTCGGTGTCCGGCTCCTTGGTCGTGAAGAACGGCTCGAAGATCATCCGCAGGCGGTCCGGCGGGATGCCGTGCCCCGTGTCGCCCACCTTGATCTCTACGAGCGCCTGCTCGACGTTCTCGCGGACCTCGAGGCGGAGGTGCCCGCCGCGCGGCATGGCCTGCCGGGCGTTGATGATGAGGTTGAGCAACACCTGCTCGATCTGCGACGGCACGACGAAGGCTCTGGGACGACCGTGATACTTCTTATCGACGTGGATCCGGTGCTTGCTCAAATCCTTCTCGGTCAAGATGAGCAACTCATCGACGAGTGCGGCGAGGTCGGTGTCTTGCCGCTGGTTCGATCCGTTGCGGGCGAATCCGAGCATGCTGGCGATGACCGTGGCCGCCCGTTGGCTGCCCTTGAGGAGCTTCTCCAACGCCTGCGTTCGGGAGGCTTCGTCCTGCGGGTTGCGAAGGCCGAGGCGGGCGTAGTTGATGATCGTCGTCAGGATGTTGTTGAACTCGTGGGCGACGCTGCTCGCGATGGCCCCCACGCTACTGAGTTTCTGAGCCTGTAACAATTGCTGGCGTAGTTGCTCGGTCTCGGAACCGGAAACCATCAGGTCCTCGCCGATCATATTTGGGTCGCCTCCCCGGTAGAATCCTTCGATGCCGGAACCGTTTGGCTCTGACGAGCTGCGATCGCGTCCGGCAGAGGAGGTATCGACCCGCCGGACGACACGTCTTCATCGGAAGTCCTTATAGAGACTACGATTACGACTACGAATCCGGGCGATTCCGGGGACCGGGGCGGTCGAGCGAACGCAGCGAATTTATCCCGACGGGGCAAGTCGGCGAGACGCGGTCACTTGCTCGGTTCGGGTAACATTTTCCGCTCCACGAGCCAGGCTTCGAGCTTCTCCGGCCAGTCCTTCAACTCCGGGATCTTGGAGGCAAGCCCGACGCCGTGCGGCCCCGGATCGCGGATCAAGAGTCGCACCGGCACCCCGGCCTTCTCACAGGCTTTCGCGTACAGTTCGCTATTCTGCACCGGGACGGCCTTGTCCGCCCGTGTGTGGAAGAGGAACGTCGGCGGCGTATCCTTCTTCACCTGCGTGTCGTTGCAGAGACTCTTGACGAGCTTCTCGTCGGGCTTGTCCCCCAGGAGGTTCTGCCGAGATCCCATGTGTCCGTGCGGCAGGTCCATCCGAATGACGGGGTAACACAGGATCGCGAAGTCGGGTCGGCAACTCTGGCGGTCGATCGGGTCGTCGGCGTCGGCCTTGCCTGCGTCGAACCTCGTACTGACCGTCGAGACGAGGTGCCCCCCAGCCGAGAATCCCCAGATTCCGACTTTCGCCACGTCGATCCCGAGTTCCTTGGCCCGACTGCGTGCGACCCGAACGGCTCGCTGGGCGTCTTGGAGTGGCACCGGATGCCGGTAGCGCGGCCCGAGGCGATACTTAAGGACGATGGCCGTCACCCCTCGCGCCGTCAGCCAGTCGGCAATCTCCTTGCCCTCATGACCCATCGCCAGCCCGCCGTAGCCGCCACCGGGACAGACGACGACAGCGGTGCCATTCCGCTTGGCCTTCTCCGGCAGGTAGATCGTGACCGACGGCTTGTCCTTGTCCGTGGTGCCCAGCGCTCCGGGTGCCCCCTTGGGCCATAGGAGGACTTTTTCGGGCCGGGCGGGAGCCTCGGCAACGACCAGCGTGAGACAACTCAGGAAGAGAGCGTTCATGGAAGCACCTCGTATTCGATCGAGAGACGAAGATCCCCGTATTCGAGGTATAGAGACTGGGATGCCCTTGTCCAGGAGTCCTCTGGTTGCATAGAATGGGTGTGAGGAGAAAGGTTCATTTCTTCTCTAGAGGGGGTGACCAGGTATCGACCGGGTTGTCGGACGAATGGGTGGCGTGTCGTGGTTGATCGGCTGGCCACGTAAAAAGCTGATCAAATGATAACTGCTGAACCGCAGTTCTCTTTGGCTGCCTAAGTAATTAGGTAACCCCGTAACCATAGGCTTCGCCTGAAAGCCCCTGGAGCGGTCACCAAGTCAGGCTCGCCGATGCCAGCACCGGGGGCGGCAGAGGTTAAAACTTACTTCCGGTTAGTCTCCGAAGCCCTGCTCGTTGGGCATCTCGGGGGCGAAATTCAATCGACGAGATACACACGTAGATGCCTATTCTGAAGTGCCACGGGACCGGGGTTCGATTCCCCGCGCCTCCACACCAAACCCCACTTGCGATTCGTCGCAAGTGGGGTTTTCTCTTGGACTTGCGATTGGTGACTGGCAGGTGCCAAGGTCAGGGTGGACTGGAACCCTGGTCTTGCAGCATCGAAGCAGTCCTCGCCACGGTCGGGGCATACGACGTGGTGTACTGGAAACTGCACAACGCCGTCGCCCGCGACCGGCGAGGTGACGAGTAGTCAGGCGACGAAGAAGACGAACGGAGAAGGGGAGGCATCGAAAGGTGCCTCCCCTTCTCCGTTCCGACAGTCCCGGTCAGGCTCGCCTGTCCGGATCTCGCTGCGACGACTCCTTGCCCAGGATGAGGTCGAGCGCCCAGCAGCCCCGGACGTGCGGGCCGGGCCCACGCGAGTGCCCCGCCAACTCGGCGTCCGCACCGGCCTCTCCGGGTCGTTGACCCAGCGGTCAACGACCCGGAAAGGGGGAGTGTCGGCAAAGTGGTTGCCGTCCTTTGAGACGGCGTGGGTCACCTCGCCCGCCGCGTCAGGCCATGCAGCGCCTGCGACACTCGCTCGCGCACGCATTCCCGCTCGTCCTCCAGGGCATTGCCCAGGGCAAATGCGGCGCCGGCCTGGACGGCGGCGGCGTCATGCAGCAGCGCATGGAGGAGCGCGTCGAGGTGGTCGATTTGCTCCCCCCGGTACCCCGCCAGGACGTGGGCAGCCGCGGAGCGCTCTTCTGGCGTCGGCGCGTGGGCGAGCCGCTCCGCCACCGGTCCCGCCACGGAAGCGGCCGAGGCACAGAACTCGCCCAGCGCCCCGAGCGCGGTGAGGCGCACCTCCGCGTCCGCATCCGCCAGCGCCGCCGCCAGGAGAGGGATGGACGCCTCCGCATCCGGGGCGAACAGCGCGACGGCGCAGAGGCCCGCGATGCGAACGCCGGGGTCCGGATGGGCGAGAACCCGGTGGGCGTGCGGGAGGGCCACCCCGGCCACCTCGGGAACGACGGTGCAGCTGCCGGCCTCGCAACGCACGTAGAGCGCCTTGAGTTTCTCCAGGGCCTCCTCCCGTGTGTCAGGGCAGGCGTCTTCCAGGTCCGCCGCCAGCGCGGCCGCGCGTTTGAGGTCTGTGTCGGCCATTAGCAGTTCTCGCATACCCCGGATGGGTGTAGGATGGACTTCCCGCTGACATGGAGCTTGCAGTTGTGGCAGTGCTGCACGAATTTTGCAAGCGCATCTGTGCAACTCAGCCACTCCGCCTCCGTCATGCTCGCCCCTCCCCTCGGGCCGGTCACCCCGCAGTCATGGTAGCGGCCCCGGCCCCGTCGTCCAAGGTCGGGCTACCTGGGTGCTGTTGCTGCACAGTCCGGTGGGGAAGGGCACCCGAGACACCCTCCCGGTGCGGCTGTCGGGTTAAAGTACCAGTTTCAGCCGGTCTGGAGGCGGAAAGGAGTTGATCCGGGGGTCAGAACCGTAGGATTATCTGACCCAAACCATAGGATTTCCCCGAACATGGGGTGCGGACAGTGGAAGCCATGTCGTTGTAAGTTGTTGTCGCTAAGCCGCTTAGACCATCCTCACGAGAGGTGCTTCGGCTTCCCCGCGCCTCCATGAATCCCCTGTTGGGCCGATCGGCCCAACAGGGGATTTTTCGTAT
>JANXSH010000445.1 GCA_025356615.1 Planctomycetia bacterium
CTCCCTCTGTAAGGCGCTGTCGGTGAAGTGCTGGTGGGCCTCGCTCCGCTCGACCCACCCTACAATACATCCCAAAAAAGGACTCTTCCATGAATACAATCCGATCTCTCTTCTGGAGCCTGGCGGCGCTGGCTATCCCCATCGCGCTGACGGCGGGCCTCCTGTTGATGGGGCCGCGGGCGAAGGCCGACGACGTGGACGAGGAGCAGGAAAAGGCGGTCAAGGAGGCGGTCAAGGCGGTCGCCCCGAGCGTCGTCAAGATCGAGACCTCCGGCGGGACCGAGATCGTGAAGGCCGGGGGTGGCCCTGGAATCCGGCGCGGCGTCGGCCCGACGACGGGCCTCGTCGTCAGCGCCGACGGCTACATCATCTCCAGCGCGTTCAACTTCGCCAACAAGCCGGCCCAGATCCGCGTCACCATCCCTGGGCTGAAGGAGCGCAAAGTCGCGCGCGTCGTGGCGACCGATCAGACACGTATGTTGACGCTGCTCAAGATCATCGACCTGCCCGAAGGCACCAAACTGCCCGTGCCGAAGCCTACCCCCAAGGCGGACATCCAGATCGGCCTCACGGCCATCGCGGTGGGCCGGACGCTCACCTCCGAAGGGGCGGACTTGCCCTCCATATCGGTCGGCATCATCAGCGCGCTCGACCGCATCTGGGGCAAGGCCGTCCAGACCGACGCCAAGGTCTCGCCGACGAACTACGGCGGGCCCCTGGTCGATCTCCAGGGACGAGTCCAGGGCGTCCTCGTGCCGGCCTCGCCGCAGGCCGAGGGCGAACTCGCCGGGTTCGAGTGGTACGACTCGGGCATCGGCTTCGCCATCCCGCTCGTCGATATCAACGCCGTCCTGCCGCGGATGGTCAAGGGCACCGAGAAGGAGCCGATCGTCCTCAAACGGGGCTACATCGGCATCACGATGAAGTCGGCGAACATGTACGAGGGCGAGCCGGTGATCGCCACGGTCTCGCCAGGCTCGGCCGCCGAGAAGGCGGGCCTGAAGGCGGACGACAAGGTTACCGAGATCGAGGGGAAGAAGCTCGACAACTACGCCCAGATGCAACACGTCCTCGGCGGCAAGTACGAGGGGGACGCGGTCGCCATCAAAGTATTGCGGGGCAAGGAAGAGATGTCGTTCGCCAAGGTCATCCTCGGTAGCCCCGAGATGGCCTTCCCGCAGGCGTTCATGGGCATCCTGCCCGTGCGCGACGACCCCGAACCGGGCGTCGAGGTGCGCTACGTCTACCCCAAGAGTCCCGCCGAGAAGGCCGGCCTGAAGATCGGCGACCGCAACATGAAGGTGTCCAACCCGACCGCGCCGCCCAAGTCGCCGTTCATCGATATCACCAGGGGCCGCGACCAGCTGCTCGCCGTGATGGAAATCTCGCGTCCCGGCCAGTTGTTGTCGATGAAGGTCAAGCGCAAGGCGGGCGGCATGATGGACGACGTGAACGTCACGCTCGCCGGGGCAAGCGACTCCGTCCCCGAGAAGACCCCGGACAACGCCTCGGCCAAGAAGGCACTCACGAAGCCCGGCGTCAAGGCACCCGCCCCCGCCCCGGACGCGAAGAAGCCCGAGACGGGCCTCATGAAGAAAATGGACCCGGCGAAAGTCCACACGTATTGGGTGTACGTCCCCGGTGAGTATGACCCGAACATCGCCTACTCGGTGGTGATCTGGTTCCACCCGCTCGGCAAGAACAAGGAGGAAGCAATCGAGGACTTCGCCGACGGCTGGGCCACGTTCTGCGACGACAACAACATGATCCTGATCTGCCCGCAATCGACGAATCCGCGCGGGTGGACTCCCGCCGAGGCCGACTTCGTCGCCCAAGCGTTGCGCACGGTGGGCGAGACCTACACCATCGACCGCAAGCGGGTCGTGACGCACGGTCTCGGCGTCGGCGGCGAGATGGCCTACTATTTCGCCTTCCAGCAGCGGACGACGATTCGCGGCGTCGCACCCATCGGTGCCGCCCTGGGCAGCAACCCGCGCGAGAAGGTGACGAACCAGCCGCTCTCGTTCTTCCTCATGGTGGGCGGCAAGGATCCCGTCAAGCCGGCCGTCGCGCAGACGAAGACGAAGTTGACCGACTTCAAGTACAACGTGATCCTCCGCGAGATCACGAACATGGGCCACGAGTACATCGACGGCAGAACCGGGAAATCGACCCTGGAGGAACTCATCCGCTGGGTCGATTCGCTCGACCGTATCTGACCGAGTGGTTGGATGACAGAAGGCTCGGCGGGCAACGCCTCGTCGAGCCTTTTCGCACCCAACGGAGGCGAATCGTGGCAGAGAAGCAGACGAACTGGCACCACCTGTTCGGGCTGATGGTGCAAGATTTCTTTACCGGCACGCCGTGCGAGGTCGAACTCGAGCGCGACCTGTCGGTGAAGTCGCAATTCCTCGATGTCCTCATCCTGTCGAACCCCCGACATCGTCCTCGACCGCGTCTTACCCGACGGCCTCCAGGGCCAGCTAGATGACCGTTTCACAAGTTCGCCGCCAGTCGGCTTATGGCTTAGCCCCAATACCGTTGCGTGGAGACGGAAGTTATTATCCCGAAGCCATTTGCGGTGCGGACAGCGGGACGATGGTGTCGACGAACGCCCTCTCCAACGTCCCGAGGCCGCGATGCTCTGGACGCTTCTTGGGGAACTTGGACCT